>CAXMOL010000105.1:0-4254 GCA_964194935.1 uncultured Kiloniellaceae bacterium | reverse complement strand
GGTCCCGTAGCCGGAGGGAATGGTGACCTGATCACCGGTGGAGAGAGGTCTACCCAGGAGGGCCCGGCTGAGATGACGACCGTCCATCGGGAGCTTGGAACCTGAAACGACAACCCGCCTTGCCGCGGGTAGGGCGGCTCGAGTCACGTCGACGGCGTCGCCGGCGGCCAGGCCGGAGTTGGAGATGACGTTTTCGGGAACGATCAGATCCGACGGTGCGGCGGGGGATCCCGGTCGGACCAGTGTGTGGGTGGCGCCGATCTTTACGACGCCACCGCCCGGAAGACCCATCGCGGCGAGCAGGGTGCCGTCGGCGCTGGCCTCAGGATCGGTACCGCTTCGGAGTGTGAACCGCATCGACTGGCGAGCGTAGCGGTGACGGGCACCCCGCTAGCGTCCCGGTCATGTCCGAATCGCTTCCCGATCTCGCCGATGTGCTCGCAGCGCGGGACAGGATCACCGCCAGCATTATTCGCACCCCACTGTTGCGTCGGACCGTCGTCGGACGTCAGGTGTGGTTCAAGGCTGAGGTGCTGCAGCGCACTGGCTCGTTCAAGATCCGCGGGGCGCTCAACTTCATCGGCTCTCTCGATGAGTCGGTGCGACGCAACGGCGTCGTCGCCTACTCGTCGGGCAACCATGCTCAGGGAGTTGCCGATGCCGCAGCGGAGTTCGGGGTCCCGGCCACCATCGTCATGCCGTCGGACGCCCCTCCAATAAAGCTCCGCAACACCCGGAACTATGGGGCCACTGTGGTCGAGTACGACCGGGCCACCGAAAACCGCGAGCAGATCGCCGCCGACATCGCTGCCGAATCCGGGGCGACGATCCACCCGCCGTATGACCACCCCCTCACTATCGCCGGGCAGGGAGTGCTCGGGTTGGAGGTGATGGAGGGCCTCGCCGCAGCAGATGTGGGCGAGGCCAACCTGGTGGTTCCGGTCAGCGGGGGAGGCCTTGCTGCCGGCATTGCCCTGGCAGCTGAATCCGAAGGTCCCACCCTGCACGTGTACTCGGCGGAACCCGAGACCCATGACGACTACCGCCGTTCGTTGGAGGCCGGAGAGCGAGTGGAGATCCATCCGGAGTCGCCCAGTATTTGTGACGCCCTACTGGTGCCGACCCCGGGCGAGATCACCTTCGAGATCAACCGGGGACGCCTTGCCGGAGGGTTGGTCGCCTCCGACGATGAGGTCTTGGGGGCGATGCGGTTTGCCTTCGAGAATCTCAAGTTGGTTGTCGAACCCGGGGGAGCGATCGGCCTTGCCGCGTTGCTGGCAGGTCGGGTCCCCGGTGACGGCCCCGCCGTTGTGGTGCTGAGCGGCGGCAACGTCGATCCGGCGCTGATGGCCAAGGCCATTGCTTAGACCGAGCACGGTCATCTGAGTCTCGTCGCCAGTCTGCGTAGGCTGCGGTCATGGCTGAATGGACCGGAGACTTCTTTCGACAGAACGAGTGGGCGAATCTGACGCTCATCGAGCTGTGCGGCGTTCTGGATGAAGAGCAACTCGACGCCACGGCTGTGGGCACCTTCGGGTCGATCCGGGACACCCTCACTCACATCGTGTCCGCAGAAGGCTCCTATGCCTTCCGGCTCGGCCACGAACCGTCGCCCCGACTCCTCCACGACGATCCATGGCCCGGGTTGGAGGCCCTCAAGGAAATGGCCTCTGCAGCGGCGGACTCGTTGGCAGCGGCCAGCCAGGACGCTCCCGACCGGATCATCCAGGTGGGTTCAGACGACGGAGACAAGTTCGACGTCGAAGCCGAAGTCATCCTGATCCAAGCGTTCAACCACGGCACCGAGCATCGCAGTCAGATATGCACAATTCTCACGACGCTGGGGATCGAACCTCTCGAATTGAGCGGTTGGGATTGGGGTCTCGTATCCGACCGCATGCGCAAGGTTTGAGCCTCTAGACCGCGATCCGTTCGAGGCGGGGGATCATCATCGCATTGGCGTCGATGGCAACTCCACTCGACATGATCTGGCTCTCGGGACGCCTGAGCCACTTCCAGATGAGCCAGGCCTCCTCGGCGTCACCCATGCTGATAGCGACTTCTTCGCTGCCGGGAGGTCCCGCCTGGGGCAGCAACGGTGGAGCGGGACCATCCGGCCAGGCTGCGAGCAGCCGTCCCTGTTCGATCGCGGCACCGCCGTCGGCTCCTACTGCTCGAATCGAGCCTGCCGCCTGAAGCAGCCTCCACGCCCGCCTGTGTTCCAACGCCCTGATGAGGGCACGATGCCGGTCGCGCACCCATCCCGCTTCCTCGAATCGATCGGTTGATGCCAACTCGGTCATCTTGTCTACCAGCGGGTCGAGCAGAGCATCGGATGGCCCGTCGAGGGCTTCGATGATGCGGTCGACGGTGGGGCGGTAGCTCTCCTCGCTGAGCGAGCCGTCACATGGGCATTGCGCCGCCCCGATCTGGGCGAACGAGCACGGTCCGCTGCGGCTGCCCGGCGGGTGGGTGCAGCGGCGGATCGTGGTGGCGTCCCACAGCGCTTCGATCACTGCCTTGGCCTGGTTGCGTCCCCGGAACGGCCCGATGTGGGCCAGCGCCTTCTCTTGGACAGTTCTCGCCAATGCCAGCCGGGGAAACGCCTCGTCGGTGATCCGAACCCAATGGGCGGAGCGGGTTGGCTTGGAGCGGCGGTTGTGGCGGGGGACATGCGCCCTGATGAGGCGCAATTCGGTGACCTCTGCCTCCAGTTCGGTGGCACACACCCGGTAATCGATCCGCTCGAGTTCGTTCAGCATCTGGGTGATCGACTTGCGGGTGTCTCCGTAGAAGTAGGAGCGGACCCGATTGCGCAGATTCTTCGCCTTGCCGACGTAGATGATCTCGTCGCGGCGATCCATGAACAGATACACACCGGGCCGACGTGGCAGCACCTCGGTGAGTCGGATCTTTCCGTAATTGGCTGCGCCACGCGCACGGGGGAGGGCGAGCAGGTCGTCGAGGTGGGTCACCCCCAGCGTGCCGGCGCGTTCCAGCAGGCACCACAGCACGTGGGCGGTGGCTTCGGCATCGGCGAGGGCTCTGTGGTTGGGAGTGACCGGTGAGCCGAAGTAGCCCGCCAGCGTGCCCAGCTTGAGATTGCGGGTCTCACCCTTGACCAGTCTCCGTGCCAGCGCCGCGGTGTCGACCGAACGGTTGGGGAGCTTGGGATACCCGTGATATTCGAGGGCGGCGTTGATGAACGACAGGTCGTAGCGCACGTTGTGGCCGACCACGATGGCATCGCCGATGAACTCGAGCAGCGAGGGGAGCATCTCCGCCACCTTTGGTGCATTGATCACCATGGCGTGGGTGATGCCGGTGAGGATCGTGATCATTGGCGGAATCGCCAGTCCGGGGTCGACCAGAGTCTGGAACGATCCCTGAAGTTCACCTCCGACGAAGCGCACTGCGCCTATCTCGGTGATCCCGAGGTCGGCCGCCCGGCCCCCGGTTGTCTCGATGTCGAGGACGCAGAACGGGACCTCTGACAAATGAGTGCCGAGTTCCTCGAATGAGCGCTGCAGCGGGAGTGGCATCACACCACAATAGATCGAACAAGTGTTCGGTGCGGAGCAATGTCCCGTCCGCGGTGGCGGACTCGTAGCATGACCCGCCCGACGACAGAGGAGTCGCATGCAGCATCAGTCAGGAGGCGACCTCGCCTGGGAGCAGGCACCCGACGATTGGTTTACCGGCAAGGCGTGGTTCGGTATGCACCACGGTCCGACCCACGAAAAGGACCTCACTCTGCTCGGAGTCTCCTTCGAGCCGGGGGCCCGGACCGATTGGCACACCCATCCAGCGGGTCAGGCGATCTATATCCAGGAGGGTCGAGCCCTCGTACAGACCGATGGCGGCGAGCTGGTCGAAGCAGGGCCCGGCGACACCGTGTACGCCCCGGCCGGAGAGCTGCACTGGCATGGAGCAGCTCCCGATTCCCCGATGATGCATCTGTCGATCACCTGGGGCGGAGCGACCGAATGGGTCGGCCGCAAGGTCACCGATGAGGAGTACGGCGGTTGATGTAGCCCTCAGCGGCCCATCTCGGGTACGCTTTCTGTAGCGAAACGGTTATCACGAGCGGTGGAGGGACAGGCCCTACGAAGCCGCGGCAACCGGCCCCCCGGCAATCCGGGAAGCACGGTGCCAATGCCTGATCGATGAGCTGTCGTCGAGTGGTCTGCCACTCGGGGCGCTCCGTGAGCGTTTCGAGATGGGAGATATGACGATGACAGACGTAAAGCGATC
>CAXMOL010000104.1:0-24540 GCA_964194935.1 uncultured Kiloniellaceae bacterium | reverse complement strand
TCGTCGAGTGACGCCCCGACGGGCGGGGTCGTGAGCAGCTCGTCAGCGGTCATGGCACCGACGGTAGCGACGACCCTTGCCACGGCTACTCGTCATCGGCCGCCGGTGCTTTGGTGGAGAGCCGAATCCGATCGACGCGGTTTCGGTCCATTCGGACTACCTGCAGGAAGTAGCTGCCAACTGCGACGGTATCGCCGGTGGTCGGAATTCTGCCGGCCAGATCCAACACGAGGCCTGCGACGGTTGAGTATTCCCCTTGAGGCAGCGATGCCTTGAGCTCCTCGGCCAGGTCTTCGACGGGCACCCGACCATCGACCATCCACGCGCCGTCACCCACGCCAAGGATTGCCGGCTCGTCCGGGTCGTATTCGTCTTGGAGATTGCCGACCAGCTCCTCGATGAGGTCCTTGGTGGTGACGAGCCCCTCGACTCCGCCGTGCTCATCCGTAACGAGTGCGAACGTGAACCGCGACGCCTGCATCTCGAGAAGCAGGTCGAGTACGGACTTCGACTCGGGTACGAAGACGGGGTCTCTGAGCACTCTGTTGATGTCACTGGCAGCCGGCTCGTGAGGCATGCTGAGCAGGTCCTTCACGTAGAGCACACCCAGCACGTCGTCGAGGTCGTCCTTTATCACTGGAAAGCGGCTGTGGCCGGTCCGTCCGACAATCGCCTTTACCTCGCCGAACGCTACGGGTGAATTCAGGGAGTGAATCGCCAGCCGTGTGGTCATGACATCGCGAACGCTCAGGTCTGCCAGGGAGAAGAGCGAGTGAATGATCTCGCGCTCGGCGGCCTCGATGTCGCCCGATCGCTCCGCCAACACCGACATCGCTCGAATGTCGTCTTCCGTGACTCCCGTGTCGTGGTCCTCCGACCTGACCCCGAACAGTCTCAACAGGCCACGACTGATGGTCAAGAAGAAGTGAGAAACCGGTCGCAGCACCACCGCAAGCCGCCATACGACCGGAGCGACGACGAGTGAGTAGCGCTCCGGATAGCGTGTCGCCAGGCTCTTGGGGCTGATCTCACCCACCACCAGAATCACCGATGTGACTGCTCCGGTTGCTGCCCAGGGTCCCCAATCTTCGCCTATGAGGTCGACGAAGAGAACGGTGGCGATGGAGGCGGCCAGGATGTTTACGAAGTTGTTGGCGAACAGCAGCGTGCTGAGCATGGCGTCGGTGTCGCGCAGAAGGGCCTCCACAAAGCGGCCGCGACGATCGCTTTCGACGAGTTGGGCGACCCGCTCGCGCTGGATACCGATCAGCGCGGTTTCGGATCCCGAGAAGAAGCCCGAGGCGAGAACGCACACCGACAGGATCGCGAGATAGGCAATCTGGAGTCCCGTCATCGGTCACTCACCCGGTGCAGGCGAGAACTCGCAACCCGATAGGTAGACGTACTCGGAGGTTCCCCGCGATCAGTCACGAAGAATCGGGAGCACCAGCCAGCACCCCGTCGACGGCCGTTCGCAGGGCGTCGGCCGAGAACGGCTTGCGGAGCCACCCATCAGCTCCTGATCGGCCGGCGAGGAACCCGTCGGCGTCGCGGTCGAGCAACAGAATCACGGCCGGCCGCTCTGTTCCGTTTGCTGCTGCGGCGTGGCGCACGGCTCTGGTGAGGGCCATGCCACCCATGCTCCCGACCTGGAAGTCGATCAGCAGCACATCGGGCTTCGCTTCGATAACAGCATCGGAGACCGCTCGCGGGTCGTCCATGTCGGCGACTGAGAAGCGAGCCTCGGAGAGTGCGGCGCGCACGTCGTTGACCACCCAGGGAACGTCCGCAACCAAAAGGATGTCGGCCATGTGAGGCGGAGCGTAGTCCGCCGCCGATGCGGGGAATCTCGGTCTCTACCATGTCGGCCGTGCTCCGCCGTATTGCCATTGCTTTGCTCCTCGCCGTCTCGGCGGTCCTGGTGGCGCTCCCAGCTGTCGCCCACAGCGGACATGGCATTGATGTGGTGGTTGTCTCGGGTTCGCTCGATGGCAGGTTGACCAACTTCGTGATCGATGCGATAGCCAAATCAGAGGCGCAGGTCGTCGTCCTGCAACTCGACTCCGGCGCCACACTCAACGGCGATATAGAGGCGCTACTAGAACTCGTTTCCGATGCTCCCGTTCCGATCGCTGTGTTCGCCGGGCCAGATCCGGCGACAGTGTCGGGTGGTGCCTTGCGCCTGCTGGCGACTGCTCCGATCAAGGGAGCAGCTCCCGGCGTCGAGCTGGGCCCGGCATCTCCTACCCGGGCGGGTGGCACCGACGATGCGACTGATATTGCCGCTGCGCATCCAGATCTTCCTCCGGAGCTCATCTCGGGAGCCACCACGGTCGTGGATGACTTCGATGGGTTTCTCGACCTCGTAGAGCCATCGATCGGACAATTCGTCGTGGGTCTCGATGGGCGTGAGGTGTCGGTCGGGGGATCGCCGCGAGTTCTATCCACCTCAGTGGAGGTTGTCACCGAGGGCGTCACCAGGGTGACGCCCTCGGTTGCGGTCACTTTTATCGAACCGGGGTTGGTCGACGCGACCTTGCGGCTCGGAGTGGGGCCGGAGGCGGCCTTCTTCTTCCTTGTCGTCGGGCTCTCCCTGATGGTGTTCGAGTTCTACGCGGCAGGACCCGGAGTCGCTGCCGCGGTCGCGGTGGTGTGTCTATTGCTCGGCGGCTACGGGATTTCGGTGCTTCCGGTGCGGTGGTGGGCGGTGGCTCTGGTGCCGGCCGGATTGGCGCTGTACACGATCGAGTTCCAACGCAACGATCTGGGCTGGAAGAGCATCTTGGGAACGATCTCGTTGATGATGGGCGGACTGTTCTTTACTGATGCAGCTCCGCAGATCGTCCAGACCTGGTGGATTGTGCTGATAATCGTGTTGGGAACGGCTCTGTGGTTTGGGTTCGCCTTGACCACGATTGTGCGGTCCAGGTTCTCCACCCAAACGATCGGGCGCGAACATCTTGTGGGTCGGACGGGTACTGCGGACAGCGCGATCTCTCCCGAAGGGACGGTTCTGGTCGACGGCGCAAAGTGGCGAGCGCGGTCGACTCGGGTCTCCGGCATCGATGCTGGTGATGAAGTCCAGGTGGTCGCCGTTGAAGGTGTCGTTCTCGAGGTAGATCCCGTTAGCGAATAGCTAGCAAATTTTCCAAAATATCCCTGGCGGGATGGAGACCTCGCGGTTAGCGTCTTGCTCTCGCCGAATTCGGAGGACCGATTGATAAACGTGGCTGCCGCCGATCGTTCCTGGCAGATGAAGGGGCTCTGTCGCGGAAATCACTCCTACCTGTTCTTCCCACCCAGCACTGTCGAGCGCAAAGAAGAACGGGAGCGGCGTGAGATAAAGGCCAAGGCGATCTGTTCGGTTTGCCCCGTAAACCAAGATTGCCTCGAGTTCGCTGTGGAGATCAAGGAGCCGTACGGCATTTGGGGCGGGCTCACCGAGACCGAGCGTCGTCAGGTGATGTCGCGCCGCGCCGCAGCCGGCGTCTAGGACCGCAGCCTTCTTCCGTCTCCGTCACGGATAGTCACTCCGGTGGCGTCCATCCATTCGAGCAGGGGTATCGCGTGCTTGCGGGTGATCTCGAGTTTGTCGCGGAAGTCTGCAACGGTAAATCCGGTAGGTAGGTCGCCCGCCGTGCTGACGATGGTGTCGAGAATCTCGGGCAGGTAGAGCAGGTCGGTAGAGACTTCAACCAGGTCCCCTCTTCGAATGAGGGCGTGCTCCACCTCGATGCCGAGTCCGAGCTTCGATCGCTTCGGCGGCCCGAAACCGGCGCCTCGCAACGTCACCCCGGCTGATTCCCAGGCCTGTTGCGCAACTTCGCCGAGATCCGCACCGAACCCGGACCGGCGGACCTCCGCATCCACCGCTTCGAGATCTTCCGATGTTGTGAGCAGTGCGTCCAGGTCCTCGGAATTGAGTTTCAGGTGTTCCGCCAGCTGAGCTCTGGGGATCCCTCGGCGCAGCGGATTGGCCTCGTGGAACTGATTGACCGCGGCGCCGGCAGCTGCGAGGAGTGATTCGACATGAGCAGCGGTAAACGCTCGATCCCGGCTGACCAGTGTTGGCTGTGGGTGGCCGCCGCCGGTATGGGATTGCAGGTCGGTGAGGAGTGATGCTCCCCGGATAGAAAGCAGAGCCTCGGCTGCCTCATCCGCCGTCTGTGCGGTGCGGAGGCCGTCTAGGCCCGCCGCGGCCTGCTTGACCCGACGCGGCGGGGAGGGATCGAGGACTCTTCCTCCGGCGACAACTGCCTGCCTGCCGACCTCACGAAGGATGAATCTGTCGCCCCAGCGGACGGGGAGAAGCGTCTCGACCTCAACAAGGACTCCCCCAGTTCCCTCCAGGGTGTCGCCTTCGAGAAGGTGAATCCGGGCCGGCCACGATCCGCTTCCTAGGTGGAGATGGAAGGCGCCTCTCTCCCGTATCGGGTCGCCCAGTGAACGGACGGTCGAGGCCTCAGCCGTAAACCGTTTGGTGAGTGACCAATCCTGCTTTCTGCCCAGCATCGAACCGCGATCCACATCCTCTCGTTCGATTCCAACGATGTTGAGTGCGGTGCGGTTGCCGGGTTCTATCCGATCAACGGTCTGCTCGTGTGACTGAAGGGAACGGATGCGACCGGTAGACCCAGCGGGGAGCAGCGTTACTTCCTCGTCAACCGACAACGCTCCGTCGATCAGGGTTCCCGTGACAACGGTTCCGGCCCCTGAGATGGTGAACGACCGGTCAACCCACATTCGGGGCCGTCCCAGGTCGGCAATTGATGACTGTCCGAGAGCGGCGTCTATCGCGATGCGCAACTCCTCAATGCCGCGGCCTTCCGGGGCCGCCGTCGGGATGATCGGCGAGTTGCTCAAAGAGGTGCTGGCCAGTTGCTCGTCGATCTCGAGCGTGGCGAGTTCGAGCGTGTCCTCATCAACCAGATCAGCTCTGGTCAACGCCACGATGCCTCGATCCACACCGAGCAGATCAAGAATCGATAGGTGTTCTTCCGATTGCGGCATCCAGCCTTCATCGGCGGCGACGACGAACAGCGCGACCGTGATGGCGTCGACTCCGGCGAGCATGTTCTTGATGAATCGCTCATGTCCGGGCACATCGATAAAGCCGGCCTCGATGCCCGACGGCAGCGTTGTCCAGGCAAACCCGAGATCGATGGTGAGCCCTCGCTCCTTCTCTTCGGCCCACCGATCGGGGTCGCGGCCCGTGAGGGCGCGCACCAGGGTTGACTTGCCGTGATCGACGTGACCGGCGGTGCCGACTACCGGCATGCGGCGGAGAGCGCGCTGGCCACAGCTGCATCGTCGGATGGCAGCACCGCCCGTAGATCGACGATGAGGCCGCGTTCGACGCGCCTCCCCACGATCGGAATGGGACCGTCCAGTAGTGAGCGCCACATCGACTCGACTTCGCCAGCAACGAGAATCACGGGACTGGGGATACCCATACCGGGCACTGTTCCGGCGCCGGGCAGTGAGCGATCGATGATGACCGTCGCGGAGACCGCAGCGGAGGCCAAGACCGAGCGGCATCGATCGTCGAGCTGTTCTTCGGTGAGCGACGCCATGGCCCAGAAGGGGATATCACTGCCTCGACCATCGGCGTAGAGCTCCAGCGTCGCTCCCAGAGCATCGAGCATCGGTCCGGCGATTCGGACGGCACGGGCCACGGGATGTGCCCGCATTGCATCGATCGCCTCGACAGAGCCGACGGCGATTCCAGCCTGCGGTCCTCCCAGCAGTTTGTCTCCGGAAAAGAGAACCACGGACGCACCGTCGGTCAGCGTCTGCCTCACCGCGGGTTCTTCGGCAAGCCAGATTGGGGGAGGCCCGTCGAGCCACGGAACCCTGCTGTCGAGCAGACCGCTGCCGACATCAGCGATGAACGGAAGGTCATGGTCCTGGGCAAGAGCTCCGAGTTCGGCGAATGAGGCGGCGTCGGTAAACCCCTCGATTCGGTAGTTGGAGGGATGAACCTTGAGGATCGCTCCGACCGAGCCATTGAGTGCCTTGCGATAGTCCTTTAGTCGGGTGCGATTGGTGGTGCCGACTTCGGCGAGGTGTGCTCCGGAGGCCGCCATCAACTCCGGGAGGCGGAACGAACCACCGATTTCGATCAATTCCCCGCGCGAAACCACCACCGACTGTTCTCCGGCCAACGCAGCGAGAGACAGCAATAGGGCGCCGGCGGTGTTGTTCACCACCAGGGCTGCTTCAGCTCCGGTGATCGCAGTCAGCAGGGCGTGGGCGTACGCACCGCGGCCGCCGCGAGATCCGGTCGATAGGTCGAATTCGAGTGGGGAGGCGCCTGCGGCCGAGATTTCGCTGATTGCAGCCGCATCGGGAGGGACTTGTGCTCTTCCCAGGTTGGTGTGCAGTAGTACCCCGGTGGCGTTGATTACGCGGCGCGGTCGCAACCCTGACAATCTTGCTGTTTCGGCCCTGGCCGTGGCTTCAGCGTCGGCACCAGTCGACCTGCTGGTCTCGATGGCACGACGGGCCACCTCCACGAGCAGCGCTCTTGGCAGCGTTCCTGTATCGAGCGAACTCGCCAGCGTGTCGACCGACGGGGGACGAGAGACCATGTTCACAGCCTACCGACGCCCCTATATTCGACTTGTGGCTGACTTCCCAGACCCTCCGGTTCAGATTCGACACGCCGCCACCGTTGTCGTTGCTCACGATGGCGACGACGGAGTCGAAGTCCTGATGGTCCGGCGCAGCCACAAAGCCGTCTTCATGGGGAGTGCCCACGTGTTTCCGGGCGGTGCTGTCGACGAGATCGACAGCAGTCCTCTTGCACGGGAATCGATCGTCTGGTCCGGAGCACCTGAGGAGTTCCGTTGGCGGGCAGCCGCTCTTCGGGAACTGTTCGAAGAAGCCGGCGTCTTGGTGGGCGCCGATGCGGAGATCGACCAGCAGTGTGAGGGTGTCGAGTTCTATGAGGCGGTCAAAGCATCCGGCCAGCGGCTCGACGCCGATGCACTCGAATACATCGGTAACTGGGTCACACCGCGTGGTGCGCCCCGTAGATTCAATGCTCGTTTCTTTGTCGTTGCCGCAGCCGGTGATCCGGTCACAGACGACCGCGAGGTATTCGATGCTGTTTGGGTGCAGCCGATTGAAGCTCTGGCGGCCGCTGATCGCGGCGATTGGCAGGTCGAGATGCCGACCCGAGCGATTCTCGAGATGCTGTCGAACCACGCTACGACGGTCGACCTGATGACCGCTGCTGCTGACCTCGAGGTCGTCCAGATCGCTCCCCGGATGAAGGTATCGGATGATGGCTCTGTGAGCTTCCTCATTCCCGGCGATCCGGGCTACGACGAGGTTCCGGCGTGAACATCGAGTGCATTCTTGCCCCGAACGCTGGACCGATGACGGGGCCGGGTACCAACTCCTGGGTGGTTCGATCGGGGGATGAGTCGGTGCTCATCGACCCGGGTCCGATTATCGAGTCTCACCTGGATGCGATTCGGCAGGCTCTCCGCGAAACAACGGTGCGTGCGGTTCTCGTAACCCACACCCACCCCGACCATGCACCGGCGGCCAACCCGCTGGCTGCGGAGTACCGCGTTCCGGCAATTGGAAATAGGCCGGGTCCGGAGTTCAGACCGGATCGCCGAATTGCCGATGGAGAGAGTGTTGGGTTTGGCGATCTACAGGCCGTCTGTGTCGAGACCCCTGGTCATACTCCCGAATCGGTGTCTTACCGAGTTCGGGACGCATTGTTTGTGGGAGACCACATCATGGGGGGATCCACGGTGATGGTCGAGGATATGGGTGACTATTTGAACTCGCTGCGAAAGCTGCAATCCATCGGGCTCGAAGCCCTCTATCCGGGGCATGGCCCGGTCATCGACGCGCCCGAAGTGGTTATTGCCGAGTACGTGGCTCATCGTCTCGAGCGGGAGGATCAGATCCTTTCCGCCCTTGCCGGAGGCGCAGGCTCGGTCGGCGCAATCGTGTCCGACATCTATCGCGATGTCGATCCCGCGTTGCACCCGGCCGCTGCCGTTTCTGTCGTGGCCCACCTCGCCAAGTTGCGTAGCGATGGTTTGGTGGAAACTGGTGCCGAGCCGAGTTGGGACTCCGAGGTGCGGCTCCGATGAGGCGTGCCCTGATCGCCCTGATTGCGGTTGCCGCCCTGGTATTGGCGGCGCTCCCGGCATTTGCGGAGGTAACTCCAGCCGACGTCGATGATGCGCGGGAGGCGATCCGCGAGGCTGCGGGCCGACTCGAAGATCAGGTGGCCGCCTATGAATCTGCAGTTGTGGCGGAGGCCCAACTGCGCGATCGCCTTGACACCCTTGTCATATCCCTTGCTGCTCGGGAGCGAGAACTCGTGTTGGCGCGGCGCGGCGCCCGTGACCGTGCCGCTGATATGTACATGGCAGCGGGGGCTGATACCGGTATCTCGACTCTGTTGTCCGATGAAGACATGAGCAAATACCCCGCCAGATATGTCTACCTCGCGAGCGTGTCTCAAACAGATCTCGAAGTGGTCAACCGTTTAGAGACGGCCCGCCGCGACTTTGAGCAGCAGCGGGGGATCGTCGATACGGCGATCGATGATCAAGAGGGTCTCCGGATCGAGATGGACTCGCTGCTCGAGGTCATCTATGCGGAACTAGAGACCGCCAATAACCAGTACCAAGAAACTCGGGCGGCTTACGAGCAGCAGGAAGAAGAACGCATCTTGCGCGAGTTTCTCGCTACATCTACGACCACCACCACAACCCTGGCTCCGCCGCCCACGACGGTCCCCGTCGGACCTGCACCGACGGCCACAGTCGCCGCTCCTACAACCACGGTTGCCGCTACCACTTCTACAACAGTTGCCGGGGCCACCACCACGACTGTTGCAGGCGGTACCAACACCACGGTGCCGGCTGAAACCACCACGACCACTGCGGCGCCACCGCCACCGCCGGCACCGAGCATGGTTTGCCCTGTGGATGGAGCGGTCGTGTTCCGGGACTCGTGGGGAGAACCACGCTCCGGTGGGCGAACCCATAAGGGCACCGACATGATGGCGGCTCGCTGGACGCCGCTCGTGGCGATCGAGGCGGGCTACATCTACCAGGTGAGTTGGCATTCGTCCGGTGGACTGGGCATCTATGTGAAGGGAGTTTCGGGCGCCCTTTGGTACTACGCCCACTCGCAGGAGGTTGCCAGTGGGGTCGCAACCGGCACCAATGTGGTGCCGGGGCAGCTCATCGGATACGTCGGTTCGTCGGGCAACGCCTCGACGCCCCACCTCCACCTCGGGTACCAACCAAACGCCAATTGGGTATACGCCAACCCGTATCCCATCGTCAACGGCTTGTGTAGATGATTCTGAACCCGCATCTGCGGATCACAGGTAATCTGTCGATCCCGACCAACGATTGATGAACCGCTCTTGAAACGCCTCATCGCCGCCGTCACCTGCCTCTTTGTGATGGGCCTCGCGCTGCCCGCACAAGCAGAGGTGACGCGTTCGGAATTGGATGCGGCGCGGGCTGAGATAAGTGCGATCAGTGTGGATCTGGAGGACGAACTCGCCGAGTTAGATGCCGCGGTCAGCCAGCAGTTCGTATTCGAGGCTCAGATCAGCAGGATCCAAGACGACATCGCTGGTCGTGATCGGGAGATTGCACTGGCGGCCCTGGAGGCGCGTGATCGCGCTCGATCAATGTATGTGAGTGCCGGAGCCGGAGACTTCCAGGCGGCGGTCAGTCCCGAGTCGATCACCCGCCTCGGCACCAAGACGGCATATCTCGAGGCAGTCGTTGATCTCGATGTCAATGTCGTGAACCAGCTCGAATTTCTCCAGGCGGACCGTTTCGATCTCCAACAGAAGATCGAAAGACTTATCGGACAACAAGAGGACCTCACTGCCGAGCTCGACGCCCGGTCCAATGAGATCCTCGCCCGACTAACGGTGGCCAACGATCGATATCAGGCTCTTTACGATCAGTGGAAGACGGAGGAAGCGGCCCGTCAGGCCGCGGCCGCCGCCGCTCGTCGCCGCCAGGCCGCAGCCGCAGCCGCAGCCGCAGCGGCGGCATCCGGCTACGCGAGTAGCGCGTATGTCGATCCGAGCGGCAGAACCTGCGCGATTGCCGGCGCCAACAGTTTTAGCGACACCTGGGGGGCCCCTCGTTCGGGTGGTCGCACCCACACCGGGCTGGACATGGTGGCGGCCATGGGTACACCGGTCGTTGCGATCGAGAATGGCTATATCTGGAGTCCGAATTGGCACTGGGCCGGTGGCAACGGTGTCTATGTGCGTGGTGACAGCGGTGATATCTATTACTACGCCCACCTGCAGGGCTATGCCCCAGGGCTCTACGACGGCCAGCGGGTCGGCGTCGGCCAGGTCATCGCCTACAACGGCAACTCTGGCAATGCTGCCGTTCCGCATGTTCATCTCGGTTATCAGCCTGGCGGCGGCCCTTTGACCAACCCCTACCAGTTGATGGCCAAGCTCTGTAGGTAGGTCGCTGTTCCTCCCCCTCAGGGGGAGGTGGCACCGCCGCAGGCGGTGACGGGGGGGGTCGCGCTCCCTGGGTTCAACAAGCAGAGACCCCCCTTCCCTCATTCGCTTCGCTCAATCGGGACTCCCCCCTGAGGGGGGAGAACGAAGATGAAACGACTCCCGACTCCGGCGATCAGTCCTCTGACTGGGGACTGGAGACTGGCGACTGGCGACTCTCCAGCTGCTCCATGAGAACTGCGATCCGTGCGGTGCAGGTCTCGTCCGCGGCAGGGGGAACCAACTCGATGATTCGGGCCGCTGCCTTTATGAAGGCGGCGCCTGACGGAGATTCGGGATGCTCGGCAGCCACCGGGGCCCCTTCGTCACCGCCGCCGACGACCAGCGGATCAAGAGGAATCTGGGAAATAAGTGGAACGCCCAGGTCTGCTGCCAATTCGGCTCCACCACCGGACCCGAACAGGTCGTAATGGGTCCCGTCGTCTGCGGTAAAGCCAGCCATGTTCTCAATGACGCCCACCACAGGTAGGTAGGACCGCCGCGCCATGTCGGCGACTCGGGCTGCCACCTTCTGTGCGGCCTTCTGTGGTGTTGTGACGACGACCATCTCGGCCTGGGGGAGGAGTCGGGCCAGCGCCATCTGGACATCTCCTGTCCCAGGAGGCATATCGATGAGCAAGTAATCCAGATCTGATGGCCACGAGACATCATGCAGGAACTGCTCGACGGCTTTGGAGAGCATCAGCCCCCGCCACATGAGTGCCGTTTCTTCGTCATCTATGAGCAAGCCGGTGGATACGACGTGAATGCCGCTTGCCTGCGCCGGACGTATCTTTCGATCGTCGTCGGCTTCCAGTCGACCCTCTATTCCCAGCATGCGCGGAATCGAGAAACCCCAGATGTCGGCGTCTAGCAAGCCGACCTGGAATCCGGCCCGGCGCAACGCAATGGCCAGGTTTACGGTGACCGACGACTTGCCGACGCCTCCTTTGCCAGATCCGATGGCGATCACGCGAGTCAGAGGATTGACCATTGTCGGGGCAGCACTGTCGCGAGCGGTACGTCGTGCCACCGACATCAACTCCGCTCGCTGACTCTCAGTCATGGCGGTTACGTGAACCTGGGTCCGATCGATCCCCGGCAGGGCAGTGACCTTGCGGATGACGTCACCTTCGATTTGATCCCGCATCGGGCAGGCGGCGATCGTCAGCGCAATCCCAACGTTGGCAACGCCGTCGGTTATGGAGATGTCCCGTACCATTCCCAACTCAACGACATCGGCGCCGAGTTCAGGGTCGACAACCCCGCGCAGAGCCGATTCGACATCGGTCACGGTCACTTTGGCGGTCATGGGCTCACCGTAGTGATGGGCCCCGGTATACCGGAACAAGCCCTTCCGATAGGGCGTTGTGATCGGTACAATCGCATCCCGACCACGGACGAGGAGTACGAATGCAGGCGATTTCGATCACCCCCACGAGCGCAGCTCCCAAGGTGACGCTGACTTCGGCCGCGGCTGAGAAGGTTGCGGAACTCATTGCCCGCGAAGACGATGACAAGATGGCGCTGCGCCTCGGGGTCCGTCCGGGAGGCTGCTCTGGCTTCAGCTATGAACTCGAACTCGACAGCAAAACCGATGACGGCGACATCATCAACACCTTCGATGGCGTCAACCTCGTCGTCGACTCGCAGAGCATGGACAAGGTGAATGGCGCAGAGATCGACTACCGCGACACTCTGCAAGGTGCCGGTTTCCACATCAACAACCCCAACGTAGAACGGGCTTGTGGGTGCGGCAACTCCTTCAGCTGAGTCGAACAATTCCGACTGAGCGACCCCGATTCGGGGTCGCTCAGTCGCGTTCGGGGCTTCCGTGGAGTCACGAATCGGTGTGCCCTGTCCAGGTCGTTTACGCATTGGGCGGTTCTCACATACGTAAGCCCCGTTAGCCTCCGCTGCTGTCACGCAACAGGGAGTATTGGATGCCGAAGTCAGTCCCCAAGATCACAAGCGGTCCGGCGCCCGTTGGTCCTTACTCGATCGCCACTGAGGCCAACGGATTCGTATTCGTGTCTGGTCAGGTTGCCTTTGATCCCGCCACCGGCGACCGCGTCGATGCCGACGTGGCAGTCGAAGCTGCCCAGACGATGAAGAACATCGGCTCGATCCTTGGTGACCTAGGGCTCGGGTATGACGACATCGTCAAGACGACCATCTTCCTCGCCGACATGGCCGACTTTGCGACGGTAAACGAGGTCTACGCGCGTTCGTTCAGTGGTGAGCCTCCGGCGCGGTCCACCGTTCAGGTTGCTGCCCTGCCGGTCGGTTTTCAGGTAGAGATTGAAATCATTGCAGCGCGCTGAGCGATGAGCCGTACAGCGAAGAGCAATCTATTCAAGAGAGCGGCCGCCCTTGGCAGACCCTCTGAGAGGAGCACAAATGACCAGGGATGAAATCTTTGCTGCATTGGGACTCGAGGATGTCAACAGCGGCGGCTACGCCGGGGGTTGGCTCGAGACCAGCGGCGATGTCATCGAAGTAGAGAACCCGACGACGCGCCAGGTATTCGGCAGTGTCCGTCAGTGCTCCCAAGACGACTACGAAAAGATCATCACTTCGGCTGAAGACACCTTCCTTGAGTGGCGCATGCTCCCGGCTCCGAAGCGTGGCGAGTACGTCCGACTGATAGGTAATGCCCTGCGTGAGAAGAAGGAAGCGCTGGGCGCCCTTGTCGCGCTCGAGATGGGCAAGATTCACGCCGAGGGCGAGGGTGAAGTTCAGGAGATGATCGACATCGCCGACTTCGCCGTAGGAGTGTCGCGGCAGTTGTACGGACTGACGATGGCATCAGAGCGTCCGCGCCATCGCATGTACGAGCAGTGGCATCCGCTCGGGGTTATTGGCGTGATCAGCGCCTTCAACTTCCCGGTAGCGGTGTGGTCGTGGAACACGTTCCTCTCTGCCGTCTGTGGCGACACCAATGTGTGGAAGCCGTCATCTCAGGCTCCGCTCAGTGCGGTTGCCGTAACCAAGATCTGTCATGAGGTGATGGCAGGGACCGGCTTCGAAGGTGTCTTCAATCTGCTGGTCGGGCGTGGAAGCGAGGTAGGCGATCGACTCATCAATGATCGTCGAGTTCCGCTCATCTCAGCGACCGGCTCCTGCAATGTCGGTGAGAAGGTAGGGGTCGCGGTGGCCCAACGCCTCGGCCGCTCGCTACTCGAACTGGGGGGTAACAACGCGATCATCGTCCTGGATGACGCCGACCTGGAGATGGTGACCCGGGCAGTTCTGTTCGGTGCCGTTGGTACTGCCGGGCAGCGATGTACCAGCACCCGCCGACTGATTGTTGAAAAGGGGATCAAGGAAGAGGTGAGCAAGCGCCTGGTCGCGGCCTACAAGCAGGTGCGCATTGGTGATCCGCTTGATCCGGCAACCCTGATGGGCCCGCTCGTAAACGAACAAGCGGTAAACAACATGCTCACGGCGATCGACGTTGCCGAAAAGCAGGGGGGCAAGGTGTTGACCGGCGGCAAGGCTGTCGAGAACGATCTCGGCGGCCACTTTGTCGAGCCGACGATCATCGAGATAGCAGCGGACGCCGATGTCGTGCAGGAGGAGACTTTTGCTCCGGTTCTGTATCTGATCGAGGCCGAAGATGTCCACGATGCAATTCGGATCCAAAACGGGGTGCGGCAGGGCCTGTCCTCAGCAGTGTTTACCGACAGCATGCGTTCAGCCGAGCTGTTCCTGTCCCACGAAGGATCCGACTGTGGCATCGCCAACGTCAATATCGGTACCTCCGGAGCCGAGATCGGTGGAGCCTTTGGCGGCGAGAAGGAGACGGGCGGAGGTCGGGAGTCGGGTTCCGACGCCTGGAAGGCCTACATGCGGCGCCAGACGAACACGATCAATTGGAGCTCGGAACTCCCGCTCGCCCAAGGCATTGAATTCGGGTAGTCCAAAAAGCGGCGCTGGTTAGGGCTGTGAGGCCGCGGATGCGAATACGAGGACGGCGACTCCGAATCCGAGGAGCAGTATCACTATCCCGGCGACTATCGCGGTCCGGTTCGGTTGTTCGACTGATCGCGCCGCAAACGGATCCTTCGGGATCGGTCCGCGTTGTGCAGGTCGACGTCGCGGTCGACTCGTCTGAAACTCGATCGGGTCCTCGTCGTCGAGCAGAGCGAGATCGTCGCCCGGATCTTCGACCTCCATGTCGACCTCGAGATGGTCGGACGGAAGGGGAAGATTGAGTTCCTCGCGCGCCTGCCGAATCATGTCCCCACTGCTGATCGGGTTGTCATCTGCCATGGACGAACGGTACCTCAGGACAGGTGTGTGGCGCCAGGGTCTGCGCAGCTAGCCGAATCGGTAACCGACGCTGCGTACTGTGGTGATCCAAGAAGCCCGTTCCTCCCCGAGTTTGGCTCGCAGTCGTCGGACATGAACGTCGACGGTGCGGGCGCCTCCGAAGTAGTCGTAGCCCCAGACCCGGGACAACAACTGCTCGCGAGACCACACCCGGGTTGGATGAGTGGCAAAGAACCGGAGTAGTTCGTACTCCATGAAAGTGAGATCGATCGGCTCTGATCCCAACGTCGCCTGATAGGTGGCGAGATTCAGCGACAGCTCCTTGAAGACGATGACCTCGTCAGCGATGGTGTCGTGTCGGCGGATCAGCCTGGTGATGCGCAGCGTCAGTTCGTCGATATCAATGGGGACGAGGACGAAGTCATCACATACGGCGTCTGCGAGCATCGCGGTCTCGGTTCGGGGAGCGCAGAGGAGTACCGGCGCGATCCCTTCATCGTGAACCCGGCGGGCGAGGGCAAGCCCAATCGTCGGATCTCCTGCGAATTCGACTACCGCGAGCGACCATCCCTCATCAGGTTCCTGGTCGACGATGTCGGTGGCATCTCGCACCGGAATCGGCCGTACGCCGGCCCGGCGTAACGCCTGGTCGAGGCCCGGCGACGGGTCGTTGGAGAGTATTGCAGCGAACATGTCAGCTCAGAGTATCGGCAGATACTCGGCAAGTTCGTAGCGACTCACGTGACGCTGGTATCGATCCCACTCGTTGCGCTTGTTGCGGAGGAACCATTCGAACAGGTGCTCGCCGAGAGCACCGGCCACCAGTTCGGACGATTCCATGGCATCGAGTGCCGCGGCGAGGTTGCCCGGAATGCGACTGATACCGGCCGCGGCGCGTTCCTCACCGCTGAGACCCGAGGCGTCCGATCTGACTTCCTCGGGGAGTTCGTAATTTCCCTCGATCCCAGCCAGACCGGCGGCCAGGATCACCGAAAACGCCAGATATGGGTTGCAGGCCGGATCGGGTGACCGGTATTCGATCCTCGTGCTCGTCGGTTTGCCCTTCTTGGGCGTGGGGACTCTCACCAGAGAGGATTGATTGTTACGGGCCCAGGTGATCCAGACGGGCGCGTCGTATCCGCTTACCAGGCGTTTGTAGCTGTTGACCCACTGGTTGGTGAGAGCCGTGATTGCGGTTCCGTGGCGAAGCAATCCGGCGATGAAGCCTTGCGCCACTTTGGAGAGCCCGTATTCGCCACCGGTTTCGTGGAAGGCATTGGTGTCTCCTTCGAAGAGAGACAAGTTGAGGTGGAGACCGCTTCCATCGACGCCCTCGACCGGCTTTGGCATAAAGGTCGCGTAGATGCCGTTCTTCATGGCGACTTCCTTTACGGCGAGCCTGGTCGTCATTAGCGAGTCGGCCATCGTCAGCGCGTCGGTGTAGCGGAGATCGATCTCGTGCTGGCTGGGTGAGACCTCGTGGTGTGACGACTCGACCGGGATGCCGAGGTTCTCGAGAGCCATGATCGTTCGCCGCCGGTACTCCTGGGCCACGTCGAGTGGTGTCAGATCGAAGTAGCCGCCTCGGTCGAGCGCCTTTGGCTTCGGCCCGTCATCTTCGAAATAGAAGTACTCAACTTCAGGTCCGACGAAGAAGGTATATCCGAGGTCTGCCGCTCGCTCCAGGTTACGTTTCAACACCGATCGAGGATCCCCTTCGAATGGCTCGCCATCGGGCGTGGTGAGGTCGCAGAACATCCGAGCCACGCCCGCGTCGTCGTCCTGCCACGGCAGGATTTGAAACGTCGTTGGATCGGGATGAGCAAGCATGTCGGCCTCTTGGACGCGTGAGAAACCGTCAATTGCCGATCCGTCGAACTGCATGCCCTCGTCGAAGGCCGTCTCGAGTTCCGCCGGCGTGATCGCAAACGACTTGAGAGACCCGAGCACATCGGTGAACCACAGTCTGATGAATCGGATGCCGCGCTCTTCGACTGTCCGCAGTACGTACTCGGTTTGCTTGCCCATGGGTGACCTCCGACGGGCATGGTACGGGCGTACCCTGGCTCTGAGAAGGGTGGTTCGCTATTCGAAACACAACGTTCACATTCCAGCAACGGGCACGAAACGACCCTGAGGTACAAATACGCAACGCCGAAACGGAGGATCGAGATGTCGTCGCCGAGTGACGTTCTCAAGATGGTGGCTGATGGGGCCTACGAGTTCATCGACTTGAGGTTTGTGGATCTACCCGGCCAGGTCCAGCACTTCACGGTCCCTGCCACCCAACTGACTGAGGCGGCATTCGACGAGGGCTTCGGATTCGATGGTTCGTCCATTCGGGGCTTCCAGGAGATCCAGGAGTCGGACATGCTTCTGATCCCCGATCCGGCCACTGCGGTTGACGATCAGTTCCGTGACCGCCCGACGCTCATTCTCTATTGCTGGGTCCGTGACCCGATTACCGGCCAGCCGTACGAAAAGGATCCCCGCTATGTCGCCAGCAAGGCGGAGGCCTATCTGGCGGGTACCGGCATTGCTGACGCCTCCGGCTGGGGCCCCGAGGCGGAGTTCTACATATTCGACTCAGCGAGGTTCGACCAGAATCAGAACTCGGGCTTCTACGAGATTGACTCTGTCGAGGGCGCCTGGAATTCCGGAGCCGAGGAACCGGGCGGGAACCTCGCCTACAAGCCGCGGTACAAGGAGGGCTACTTCCCGGTCCCGCCGACCGATCACTACCAGGACCTGCGATCAGAGATGACGGCTCGACTCATCGATGCCGGTATCGATGTAGAGGTGCAGCATCACGAGGTAGGAACCGCCGGACAGGCTGAGATCGACATCAGGTACGGGTCTCTTCTCGAGACTGCGGACCGGGTCACGTTGTTCAAGTACATCGTCAAGAACACGGCATGGATGTACGGCAAGACGGTGACCTTCATGCCCAAGCCGATATTCGAAGACAACGGGTCCGGGATGCACGTTCACCAGAGTTTGTGGCTGGACGGGGTTCCGTTGTTCTATGACGAGTCCGGTTACGCAGGGTTGAGCGATATGGCTCGGTATTACGTCGGCGGATTGCTCGCCCACGCTCCGGCGGTACTGGCTTTCGCCGCCCCGACCACGAACTCATACCGTCGTTTGGTGCCTGGATACGAGGCCCCTGTGAATCTGGTGTATTCACAGCGCAATCGCTCAGCAGCCGTCAGGGTTCCCGTCTACAGCCGCAAGCCTGCGCTGCGGCGCATCGAGTTTCGCTGTCCTGATCCGGCGGCTAACCCATATCTTGCTTTTGCAGCCATGCTGATGGCCGGACTCGATGGGATTGCCAATAAGACCGATCCCGGCGCACCGGTCGATAAGGACCTTTACGACCTTCCCCCTGCGGAACTTGCTCAGGTGCCGACGGTGCCCGGTTCGCTGATCGAAGCACTCGACGCCCTCGAGGCGGACCACGACTTCCTGTTGGTGGGTGATGTGTTTACGGAGGGCCTCATCAAGGACTGGATCGAGTACAAGCGGACATCTGAGGTCGACGCGGTGCGGCTCCGTCCTCACCCTTGGGAGTTCATGCTGTATTACGACATCTAGAAGCCAAGAACGTCGTCAGTCGTCAGCCCCAAGCGGCAGTTGGCTGGGGTCTCTCGACCTACATGTCGTCGGTCGTCGTGGTGCTCTCGACCTGGGTGGTTGTTGTGGTGTCGGCCCCACCCGCCGGCGTCGACTCGGCTGTCTCGCCGTAGATCTCGATCTCTACGGCTCCTGTGTTGCCACCGGTGGTTTCCGCCATCTCGATTCGGAAGACCTGTCCGGTGACGACGAAGTCGGTTACGACCAGGCCGATTCCTGCTTCGAATGGACCGAGCGCTTCCCCGTTGTCGACGGACACGGTGTAGGTGTTGGTGATGGCAGTGCCATCGGACATCTCCCGGGTGCGGAAGCCAAGCCCGCTCACATCCATCGGGGCGCCGAGATCGATCACGATGAAGGCATCGTCACCATCTCCCAGGCTTGACCACTCGGTGGAGAGGGAGCCGTCGATGGCGTTGGCACCAGCGAAGTTCGAGTTGAAGTCGCTGCTTGTTTCCACGACCGATGCATTGACTGACAGGTTCGATCGGACCGCCGTGCCGTCGGCCGATGGAGTCACAAACTGCTCGACCTCGCCGACATAGATCTTGCCGTCTGCGGCCGTGCCCTGTACCCGATACAGGACGGTTGTTCCAGGCTCCAGATCTGTCATGAGCGGTTGGTGAACGCTGTGGCCACCACCGGCCATATCGGTGTCTGTAGCCAATCCTCCGAACTGAGTGGTCGGACCAAAGACGACGGAGCAGGCGACATCGACAGTCGTGTTGAGGCGGAGTACCGCCGACGTTCCAGATGGGTCGACTTCGACGGACACCTCGCCGTCGAGGATCGCCTCAATCGGCTGCACCCCGAAGCCGGGCTGGTCGCTGGTCGTGCCGGCCGTCGAGCCACCCATTCCAGACTGGCTGCCGTCTTCGTCTCCTCCGGAGTCGGTGTTGGCCATGAACCAGCCAACAAGGACGGGGATGAGAATGAGGCCTACGGCTCCGAGCAGCAGGAGGTTGCCCTTGCGGCCGTTGCGGTCTTGCTGATCCGTTTCGGTCCGTTCTGTGTCAGTCATTCGTTGCTCCGTTTCAAAGCCAATTGTTGGTCAAGTAGTTCGCTGGCGTGTCGCTAGTACCAGTTCACGTGCAGCTATCGCGACCAGTCCTACGCCGATCCAGATTGCGAGGGAAACTGCAGCTCGCTCCACCGACACCGGAAGGGCCGATGGAAGGACGGGGGCAGTGATTGCCACGGCTGCACTCGCAGCCCACCACAGCACCGAGATGCCGGCCAATTCGACGGCCGCCCAGCTTCGGATGGTTGACTTCCGCAGCCACAGCGCGGCCACCGCCGCCGCGACCCCGATAGCTGGGACCACCGTGTCGACGGGTGCTCCCCGATCGAAGCTGGGTGTGGCTGCAAACTGAACGACCGATACGAATAGAGCGATCGCGGCTAACGCTGCGGCGGTGATGGCCACCGAACTCACCCGATGTCGCCGATAGGCAAGAAGCGGCAGGATTCCGAGGAAGCCCACCAATAGGGGTCCGGCCGGATTCACATTCGGGAACCAGAGCAGCTCGCCACGCACTTCGGTCTCGATTCCGTTGATCGTGATCTCGAGACTCCACGGGAAGACAACCTCGGCCCGATCTCCGCCGATAGTCGGCGGCAGGTCGGGGCTCATCCAGTGGGTGCGGTGGTCGTGCCAGGAGAATGTCCCTCCAGTGCCGACCTGCTCCCATTCTGCCGCCGCCTGGGCATCGGCGGTTGGCGGAATCTGTGTTATCCCGTATCGGTCCTGGTTGATGTAGCGCGCCGGTGATCGGGTGTTGAGCCAAACATCTCCGGCGTCGTCAATGAGCAGATATGGCTCTCCGAAATAGCCGGGGACTTCGACGGTGTTCCCTTCGGCTGCAGCGACGCTGAGGAATGCATCACCCCCGACCACCTCTACGGTGACACCGGTGGGCTGCGGGTCGACAACATTGACGATTGACCTGTAGTTGGTGGGTACAGCCGGATCGGCCAAAGCGGGCCCCGCCATGAGGATCAAGAGAATCGCAGTGAGCAATCCTCCACGGGTCACGGTACGGATGCGGGGCAGAAAACCGCCGCGGCGGCGGTCGCGAAGGGACGGTTCGGTCACGCCTCCACTACCTCCACCGAGAAGGCCAGCACCAGCCGACCGATGATGTCGGCAAGTGCGGACCACCCTTCATCACCTCCGCCGAGAAGTTCCGCCCATTCGGTAAAGATTTCCGCCAGCCTGGCTCGCAGCAGCGGTTCGCTCTCGGTGATGCTGGCTGCAAGGCGACCGAAGATGCACACGTGCTGATGCGACGCGTGGGAGTCGTGGTCGCTGCGGTCGAGGCACGCCTCCCGTATCGCCTGGTTGCGGCTCTCCGTATCGACAGCTGCGGCAAGGGCCGGGTTGATCACTTTGTCGCGAAACCGTTCCCATGAGCGATCCAGCGCGGCAAGTGTCAGGTCCTCTTTCGATGCGAAGAAGTGGTAGAAGCTCCCTTTGCGAACGCCGGCGGCCTCGCAGAGCGCCTTTACGCCAACGCCGCGGTACGCCTGGGTGTGGAGCAAGCCCGCAGCTCCTTCGATAAGGCGGTCGCGGGTGTCGACGGCCTCGATTTCGGGTGTGACAGTCATTGGTCTAACTCCACACTTCGAAGATCCAGCCCGTCAGCTTGTGGAATTGATACGTGATCATCAAGAAGCCGAGGGCGATCATCACTATGGCGCTGATGGCTCCGATCACGGGACGTGCTTTCTCCACCCAACTGACCAGCGGGACTGCCTTCGACACCAGGTAGGCAGCGCCGAGGAAGATGAGTCCCACGGTCGCCGAGAAGGTGAGCATGATCAGTCCGCCCGTGACCGGTGAGCCGGTTGCGCCTGCGTACAGGAGCAAGGCGGAAAGCACTGTGGCCGAGAAGCAGGAGAGGCACCCGACGGCGAAGGTGGATCCCATCATCGCCGAACCGACGGCCCCCTGCTTGTCGGGCTTGTTGAGACCAGGGATCTTGCAGACCATCGGCACGTTTGCCTGGGCCGCGACACGGATACCGAGAATGACCACGGCGATGCCGGCCACCATCGAGATTGGTCGAGCCCAAGTGCTTATGTTCTCGAGCTTGCCTATCGAGCTTCCGACGTAGCCGGCGAATATCCCCCCGATCGTGTAGATCACGGTGAACCCTGCGATGAAATACAGGGCCGTCGTCATCATCTTCTTGGTGGCTGCTGCCGTGCTTCCACCCTCCTGGGATGCTTGTCCGCCGAGCACTGCCGTGTAGTAGGTAGCGAGCAGCAAAAGGCAAGGGGACAAGGCAGTGAGCATTCCGCCGAAGATGGCAAAGAGAGCAGGCACTGTGAGCGCCCCGCTCGAGATTCCCACTTGGGCGGCATCGGCACTCATAACCCCGGCACCCAAAGAGTCATCGAGGTCCCACCCGAATTCGGCGTTCAGCGTGCCGGTGAGAGTCAGTTCGATCCTGTCACCGTCTTCGACGAGGAGGCGCGGTCCGTCGTCAGCGACAAACAGAACCTGTGTGACCCGGTGGTGGTCGGCGTCATCGATCTCGGTTATCCGCAATACGTCGAGTTGTTCTCCCCCTGATGTAGCCACCGAGAATGTGGGGAGTACATCCGGCAGCTCTCCGACGTGGACCGTCTCAAAGATAAAGAAGCCGATGGCGGCGGTATCGCCGGTATCCGGAAGATCCCGGGCGCTCCACTCGAAGTACCACGTCGGCGTGTACAGGGCTTCGATTTCGATGTCGCCGCCGACGGTACGAAGCAGCCGGTCTGTGATGTCCTGTTGGCTCAAGATCGTGGCGTCGGGGCGATCGGTCTCCGGGGTAGTCCCCGTCAACAGGACGCCAAGGGCAACACCCGCAACCACGAGAAGCACGATGGCGATGACGCCGGTACGGCGCAGCAACGGATCCTTCTTGGGCGGCTCGTCGCCGCTGGTAGAACGAGGATCAAGGATCGGTACCTCGGGATGCTGCTTAAACGTCGTCATTTCTCTCTCCTCATGGATCAAGTGGGCCAAACGTAAATCGAAAGCGAAAAGTCGATCGGGTCGATCCCTGGGATCTTGAGATCGGTGTCGATCTGCCAGGGACCAAACATGAAGAAATCGTACGAAACAACGTAGGTCCCGTCGGAGGTGTGGGGGATGTCCGACAGGAAGGGTCCGTGTCCCATGACGATCATGTCCCAGGTCGTGTCGATGACGGCGTCCGTGACCGGAATGTCGTTGTGTGTGAGGGTCAGTTCGATGTCGACGTGGAACTGGTCCGTCGGAAATGGTGAGACATTGACGGTCATTAGAACGTCGTTGCCCAGAGGGACGACATCTCCATTGTCGATCCGAACTTCGCCCGTCGCCGGGGTGACGTAGCGGAGGCGAGGAATTCCGGCGACATTCTCGTCCTGCCGGGTCAAAGCTTCTTGGGCGGTCGATGGTGCATCGCCAATCGGTACCTGGGACACCACCTCCTGTTGATCGGTCGCGCTCGTGGTGGCATCACCGGCGCTGGGCGGCTCGAGGATTTGAACCTGTGCGGGGTCGGGCGGGCGGGAATCTCCGGCGGACGCCACAGCAAAGCCGAGGATTGTGGGAATCACGAGGAGTGCGACGAAGAGCGCTCCAAAGAACGCTGCTCGCGAAGTGGATCCCTCAGCGATTGACAGACGCATGGCGACGACTATGCCTTGTAGACGACCGGTCAACTAGGGCCATTTGACCCCGAGAGTAGTGACCAGTTTTAGGCCTCGACGTCCCCCGCAGTGGTGTCGTCCGTCGCGGCGGTGTCGTCGGTCGTTTCGCCCGGATCAACGCTGCCGCCGCCTGCGGCTAGATCGCGGATCTCGGTGATGGCATCGGCTACTTCCTGTACTTCAACTGCGTATTCGGCTGTCGCCGTGCGGCGCAGGGTTCCGTCATCGGGCGCTTCCAGGCCGAGGACGATGTCCTCGACCTTTAGAGCCAGATCACTCACCTCGATCACGAGGGCGACGTGCCCGGCCGCAAGGTCAGCAGGTACCCCATCCACCTGTGCGACATCGTTTTCCCACTCGTCGAGCTGGAGCTTGAGATCGTCCAGAGCCTGACCCGTCTCCGAGAAGCTCACTTCGCGGGAATCCCATGCTGCGTTGATTCGGTCGGCCTCGGCGGCGAATTGGTTGAGTTGATTCTCGAAAATATCGAGGGTGACCATGAATGCGGCGACGTTTGGTGGGAACGTGGTGGACGATGATGTCGGTGTGGTGGGGAACGCAGGGTTCTGACCATCATCGGGCTCACCGGTCGGGCTTACCGCCGGCTCAATACCGTTGACGAAGGTGTAGGTGAGGATCACCATCGCCATGATGATGATGGGCAGGATCCATCGCCCATGCTTTGGGTCGTGACTCAGCACCCGTGAAACGGTAGTCGTCGCGTGGCTCTCTATGGTCCCAAATACGGGGCTACGCTCAGAGGCTATGGAACTGCAGGGCGTGGCCGCATTGGTGACGGGCGGCGCGCATCGCGTGGGCAAGGCGATTGCGTTGGCGTTGGCTGACGCCGGCTGCGATCTGGTCCTGCATTACAACCATTCCGCCGACGCTGCTGAGGCCACCGCGGATGAGGCCCGGGCCTTAGGTAGTCAGGTCCGCCTTGTCGGTGCGGACCTTGGCGACCCCTCCCGCGCCGATGAGATCATCGGCGGCGCCGGAGACATCGCCCCGGTCCGGGTACTGGTCAACAGCGCCGCTGTGTTCCCCACCGACGGCCTCGTCGACGTGGAACCCGATGCTTGGGATCAGACGATGGCGGTGAACCTCAGGGCGCCCGTCTTTCTCACCCAGGCAATGGCCCGAGCGCTCCCGGACGACCTCGACGGTGCTGTGGTGAACATCACGGACTGGCGCACTACCCGCCCCTATCCGGATCACTTCTCCTACACGGTTACAAAAGGCGGAATCGACACGTTTACCGTTGCCGCCGCCGAGGCTCTGGCGCCTGATATTCGGGTAAACGGGATCGCTCTTGGTGCGATCCTTCCCCCGGCCGGCAAGGATTCTGCATATCTCAAGGAGCTGGCTCAGGAGATCCCGCTGCAGAGAGTCGGAGGTACCGATCCAGTTGCAGCTGCTGT
>CAXMOL010000103.1:0-7214 GCA_964194935.1 uncultured Kiloniellaceae bacterium | reverse complement strand
GTTCGTCAGGGCCTACAACCCATTCAGCCTGGGCCTCGGCGGTGGGATCGAGTTCGAACAACGCAGCGACGAGATACTCGATGCATTCAACGACGTTGCCGCCAGGCTGGCCCTGGATCGAGGAATGCTGGTCGCAGACGGTTTCTCGGCGTTACAGGGCACGACCGCGGCAACCACCCACATGCTTGACCCCCAGCCCGACATTCATCCTTACGGGATCGGATACTCCCTAATCGCCCAAGCGGTAATCGATTCAGTAGCCAGTAGCCAGTAGCCATGGGGATCACGCTGTTCCTCCCCCTCAGGGGGAGGTGGCACCGGCAAAGCCGGTGACGGAGGGGGTCAGGCTCCATGATTCAACAAGCAACGACCCCCCTCCCCTCACTCGCTCCGCTCAATCGGGACTCCCCCCTGAGGGGGGAGAACGAAGACAGAGCAAGATATCCGCTGCCCGACACCCGACTCGCCGCTCCCCTGCCGCAGGCCCCTTCTCGCCTACGCTGTCGCCCGCCGAAACCCATTTGGAGGAAACGACAATGAAGATCCGCAGGGCGATCGCAATCGTCTTTGCCTTCGCTCTTATCGCAGTCGCTTGCGGCGACGACGACAACGGCGGCGGCTTTAGCTCCGAAATCCGCGATGGCTATCTCGAAGGCTGTGGAACCGAACAAAACGCTGAGTTCTGCGAGTGCACTATCAACGAGATAGAAAAGAGATTCTCCGAAGCGGAGTTCATCCGCTTTGCCATCGAGGCAACGGAAGAACCGCCAGAGGAGTTCATCGAAGTCGCCTTTGCCTGTCTTGGCGAGGCGGATCTCGGCGGCTGATCCTCAGCAAGATTCGTTGACTGGGCCCCGGATTGATCCGGGGCCCAGTCGCGTCCGGACTGACAGCTGATTACTGGCTAGTGACCACTGCGAACTCGTAGAGTCCGCCCATGCGCCGCTTCCTGATCGACACTGACACTGCATCCGACGACGCAGTGGCGTTGGTGATGGCGCTGCGCGAACCAACGGTCAGCATCGATGCGATCACGGTGGTGGCAGGCAACGTTCCGCTCGACCAGGCTGTCCAAAACGCCCTCTACACCGTCGAGTTGTGCGGATCAGATGTACCCGTCTTTGGCGGACAATCCGCGCCGCTGATGCGGGAATTGCAGACGGCCGAGGACGTTCATGGCAACGATGGCATGGGGGACATCGGCCTTGCCCTTTCCGGCAGACAGCCCTCCGCAACAGATGCGATCGACGTGATCATCGACACAATCATGGCGTCGCCGGGTGAAATCACCCTGGTAACACTCGGTCCGCTCACCAACATTGCGGTGGCCCTCCTCCGTCAACCTGCAATCGCCTCATCGGTGGCCCAGTGCTTCGTCATGGGAGGTGCCGGGGCGGGGCCAGGCAACGTGACACCCCTGGCAGAATTCAACCTGTGGTGCGATCCAGAAGCAGCCCGCATCGTCTTGAGGTCGGGGATGCCATTGACCTTCGTGGGCTGGGACATTTCGGTGGCATCGGCGACATTCGGGCCCGAAGACGCTGCGGCCCTGCGTGAATGTGGTCCACTCGGTGAGTTTTGCGTCGACATCCAAGCTGTCCTCGACGTCTACGCCAAGGAGTCGTCGGGCGTTTCCGGATTCGACCTACCGGATCCGATGGCAATGGCAGTCGCGATAGAGCCCTCGATCGCCACGGTCGAGCGTTGCCACGTCGATGTTCTCATCGGCGACGGCCCCGGGCGCGGCAAGGACGTGATCGACTGGCACGGCCTGACCGCCAAAGACCCCAACGTCGACATCGTCACCCACGTGGAGCGCCACGACTTCGTGGACATGCTGCACCGCCACGTGACCCAAGACTGAAGACTGAATGATGCGCAAGATCGGAACATTCATCGCCACCCACCCCCACCGGGTCCTCGGACTCACGGTGCTGGTCACCCTGGTGGCGGTGGTCTCACTATTCCGGCTTCAATTCAACGCCGATGTCGCCTCGTTCATCACAGAAGGAAACGAACGGGGCGAGGCGTTCGCCGCTTTGAACGAAAAGTACGCCACCCAGGATCCGATCAACGTCGTGCTCTCACTCCCCGATGGTGAAGTGTTCACGGATCGGGCTCAGTTGGTCGAGCTGACCGAGTTCCGAGATGAGTTGCTCCAGGTAGAAGGCGTGGCTTCGGTCGCATCACTGGTGCCCGATGTCAGCCCGATCGACGGCACCCCCATAAGCCCCTTCTTGGTCTCGATGGCGCCGGACGAAATCCTGCAAAGCCTTGTCGGCGGACCTCTGGCCGAATTGCTGGTCAGTGAGGACGGACAATCCACCCTGCTCATGGTCGTCCCCGAGTCAGACGGAGTAGACGTGGCGCGGACCATCAAGGAGCTGGCAGGTCCCGAAGGAATGGAGGTGACGATCTCGGGCAACCCGGCGGTCTACGCCGCGGTAATCGACATTTTGGGTTGGTTCCTGCTCATCATCCCGCCAACCGTCCTCCTCCTGCTGGTCGGAACTTTCTACGCCAACGTCGGCGACCGGAAGCTGAGCATGCTTGCGGTGGTCCCGGCGCTGCTCGGCTCGCTCTGGACGTTCGGCCTGCTGGCCATTCTTGGCAGGGAGATCGATATCGTCACCGTGATCGTGCCCATCTTCGTCCTGGTGATGGGTTCTGCCGATGGACTCCACTTCGTTACCCATTTCCAGGACATCTCGAAGGAGACCACGGATAAGGCGGAGCGGGTCGTTTCCACGCTGCGCCAAGTAGGGATTCCGATGATCCTCACCACGGTGTCGACTGCGGTCGGGTTCCTATCGCTACTCGCCACCGACCTACGGCCGATCCGCCAGCTTGGTATGTTCGCCGCCATCGGAATCGGATTCGCCGGAATCATCTCGTTCTTCACCCTCCCGGCGCTAATGACCCGTGTGGGTGTAGCCGAACACACCCGGGGACCACTGCTCGGCAACCGCATCACACGCGGGCTGCGCTGGATGGCGATGCGGCGTTGGACCGCTGTGATCCTTGTCGGGGTGGTCGCTGTGTTCGCCGCAGTCTTCATCCCGCGGCTCACGGTGGACTCCGACCCCTTGTTCTACTTCGGTGATGACCACGAGGTGCGTCAGGCATTCGAACGAACCGAGGCACTTTTCGGTGGAGCCACTCCCCTCATCGGCGAGTTCGCCTTCGACCACGCCGACCCTCAGGGATCGTTGGCCGCGGCTTCAGCCTCATCCACCGAACTGGAGGCGCTACCTGGCGTCCGCTCGGTGTTCTCGCTGGCGGATCTGGCCGTCCTCCTACCGCCGGAAACAATCACAAGCATCATCGATGGTTCGATTGCATCACCGATCGGCGATCTCGTCTCAGACGACGGGCTCAGATTCATGCTGCTGCCGAGCGACTTCACGTCGGACGATCTACAGGGTTGGCTCGACTACGCCGAAGCGTCCGACGACGTGCGCATCATCACCGGATTGCCGGTGCTGTGGGACGAGTTGGCCCGCCTCATCTTGGGAGCCCAGGTGTGGTCGGTGATCGCGGCGCTCGTCTTGCTCACCGCGATGCTGCTGCTCGCCTATCGCAAGCTGCGCCCGACACTGGCGGCTCTCTTCCCGCTGATGCTCACGATCGCCGCCCTGCTCTCCTTTATCGCAGCCTCCGGGATTCAGCTGAATCTGATAACGGCTGTCGCATCGTCGATCGTGATCGGGGTCGGCATCGATTACTCGATCCACTTCGTCGCCGCCATCGATCACGCCCGAGAAGACGGCCCCGGCTACGTATTGCGGGCGATAGATCGGGCGGGGCGCCCCATCGTCGCCAACGCTTTGGGCATTGCCATCGCCTTGACCGCGCTGCTGTTTTCGCCGCTGCGACCCCACCACCACATCTCAGGAATCATGTGGGTTTCGATGACGGTGGCGGCCCTCGGAGCCCTGCTGGTGATCCCGGCATTGCTGCCCCGGGAAGGAGTCATCAGTCCCCAGTCATCGGTCGTTAGCAAAGCATCGGGCACTGAAGACTGACGACGGAGGATTGAAGACGGGCCTCGCCATGCGAGGCTCGCGAAATCTCTCTAGCCCCCTGCCTTGACCGCGCACCCATGGGTGCGGTACAACATTGATTGGGCCACTTCCCCCGGCTCGAGACTTCGACTTCCCCTCGATTTCGGCTGTGCTTGACGGCCTACACCGGTGTAATTACAATGGTGTGTCCACCCCAAGCAGTAGTGGTTGTTCAGCGAGCAAACCACTACATCTAGTGGTTGTGGATAAGTCCACCACCACTGTTGCGGGGAGGGAGCGGGAACAGTAAATCGCCGCATTGTGCGGCAACGGGTGCACGGTTGGTCCCGGGCGCTCGCCTGACCGGGAGGACCATATGGCCGCAAAAGGGCTGACGATCAACCGCTGCTTTACCAAGCCAGGCGAGGATGCCCTCGATTCGGTCGAATGGACTACCAAGGATTCCCGGATCACTAATCCGGACGGATCAATCGTTTTCGAGATGAAGGACGCAGAGGTGCCTGCCGGTTGGTCTCAGATCGCCGCCGACATCATGGTGTCCAAGTACTTTCGCAAGGCCGGGGTCCCCCAATTCGACGAGACCGGGACCCCGATCATCGACGACGACGGCGCCCCGGTACTGGGTCCGGAACAGAGCGCCCGCCAGGTCATCACCCGCCTCGCAGCCACCTGGCGGTTGTGGGGTGAACGCTACGACTACTTCGCGTCGGAGGACGATGCTCAGGCATTTGAGGACGAGATCACCTACATGCTCGTAAATCAGATTGCCGCACCGAACAGCCCGCAGTGGTTCAACACCGGCCTTCACCACATGTACGGGCTCACCGGCCCGGCGCAAGGCTTTTGGTTCGTCGATCAGGACTCCAATGAGCTTCGCTCCTCCCCCGATTCATACACCCGGCCTTCACCGCACGCTTGCTTTATCCAATCGGTAAATGACGACCTCGTAAACGAGGGCGGGATCATGGACCTGTGGACCCGTGAAGCCCGGCTGTTCAAGTTCGGCTCCGGCACCGGCACCAACTTCTCGAATCTGCGCGGCGAAGGCGAGCCGCTTTCCGGTGGCGGCAAGTCCTCCGGAATGATGTCATTCCTAAAGATCGGCGACCGGGCCGCCGGAGCCATCAAGTCGGGTGGCACCACCCGGCGAGCGGCCAAGATGGTGATTCTCGACGTCGACCATCCCGACATCGAGGAGTTCATCTCCTGGAAGAAGGTCGAAGAAGACAAGGTCCGGGCCCTCATAGCCGCCGGTTACCCGGCGGACTTCAATGGCGAGGCGTATCAGACCGTATCGGGCCAGAACTCCAACAACTCGGTTCGAGTCAGTGAAGCCTTTCTGAAAGCCGTCGAGAATGACGAAGACTGGAACCTCACGGGTCGCATCACAGGCGAGGTCATGAAGACGGTCAAGGCCCGCGACCTGTGGCGCCAGATCTCCGAAGCGGCATGGGCCTGTGCCGATCCGGGCATGCAGTACGACACAACGATCAACCAATGGCACACCAGCCCGGCCGGTGGGCGGATCAACGCCTCGAATCCGTGCTCGGAGTACATGTTCCTCGACAACACGGCGTGCAACCTGGCGAGCCTCAACCTCGTCAAGTTCTACGACGACGATGCGCAGACGTTCGATATCGAGGCCTACAAGCACGCCATCCGGTTGTGGACGATGGTGCTGGAGATCTCGGTGACGATGGCCCACTTCCCGTCCATGGAGATCGCTCAGGGATCCTTCGATTACAGGACGCTCGGCCTCGGCTTTGCCAACCTCGGCTCCCTGCTGATGCGCAGCGGGATCCCGTACGACTCCGACGAAGGAAGGGCGCTGACCGGCGCACTCACCGCGATCCTCACCGGTGATGCGTATGCCGCCTCGGCCGAGATGGCCGAGGTACTGGGACCGTTCCCCAAGTTCAACGAGAACCGCGAGTCGATGTTGCGCGTGATACGCAATCACCGTCTCGCCGCCTACTCGAGCCAGGACGGCGCATACGAAGGTGTGACCCACTCGGTCATGTCTGTCGACCCCGACCTGTGCCCCGCTCCCCTGCTCGAAGCCGCACGTGCCTCCTGGGATAACGCGGTCGAGATGGGCGAACAGCACGGCTACCGCAATGCCCAGGCCACCGTGCTGGCTCCAACCGGCACGATCGGCTTGCTGATGGACTGTGACACGACCGGAGTCGAGCCCGACTTTGCGTTGGTCAAGTTCAAGAAGCTGGCCGGTGGTGGCTATTTCAAGATCGCCAACCAGTCGATCGACCCAGCGCTGAGCGCTCTCGGATACTCCGAGACTCAACGCGCCGAGATCGTTCGCCATGTGGTCGGCACGATGTCGCTAGAGGGCACGCCCCATATCAACCGCGAATCGCTTGCCGAACGCGGACTGGAAGCCGACGAGATCGACCGTATCGAAGCCACCCTCCCCGGCGTCTTCGATCTGCGCCACGCATTCAATGTGTTCGTGGTCGGCGAGGATGCGCTGCTGCGGTTGGGTTACTCAGAGGATCAGTACGCCACCTTCGAATTCGATCTACTTGCGGAACTCGGCTTTACAGAAACCGAGGTCGAGGAAGCAAACCTGGTGATCTGTGGGATGCAGACCATCGAAGGCGCCCCACATCTGATCGAAGAGCACCTTCCGGTGTTCGATACCGCCAACCGCAACGGCAAGCTCGGCAAGCGGTTCATCCATCACATCGGCCATATCAAGGCAATGGCGGCTGCTCAGCCATTCATCAGCGGTGCGATCTCCAAGACGATCAACATGCCGAACGAGATCTCGATCGAGGACATCGAAGAGGCCTACACCATGTCGGCCAAACTCGGTCTGAAGGCCATGGCGCTGTACCGGGACGGTTCGAAGGCGAGCCAGCCGCTGTCGAGCATGACGGTGGGAGACACCACTGAGGAAGAGTCTGAGGAGCTGACGGCAGCCATCGACCACGAGGCCCGGATGGTCACCGGCATGTTCGCACCGGGAGTGAGTCCGTCGGAGGCCTATCTCGGTGTCAACCGGCCCCGGTTCTTGTTGCCAACCCGACGCTACGGGTTTACTCAGGAAGCAAAGGTCGGCGGTCACAAGATCTTCGTGCGCACCGGCGAGTACGAGGACGGGACACTCGGAGAGGTCTTCATCGATCTCGCCAAGGAAGGCGCGACGCTACGCGGCATTCTGGGCTGCTT
>CAXMOL010000102.1:0-22118 GCA_964194935.1 uncultured Kiloniellaceae bacterium | reverse complement strand
TGCTGCCTTCCCCAACCAGGGCCAGACCTCGTCCTTCGAGCTTGCGGGCCATCTCGTAACCGTATGACGGCTCCTCGGCGATGATCGCCAAGAGGCACATATCGAGCACTCCTTTGAGGAGTTGGCTGCTTCGTTCCACAGACCCTCGCTCACTACCTTGTCTGGCATGATACCACGCACTGTCTTGCAGCGCAAGGTAGTGGAGAAGAACGTCCTCAGTCATCAGCCTGCGGCAACGCCCCCACCAACGGCTTCGCCGTTGACTCCCTCCCTCAGAGGTCGGGGTTGCGCGATAGGAGCGACGGTTCTTTTCTGAACACTCTCCCCTTTGGGGGGAGTCAGCGAGCGAAGCGAGCTGGTGGGGGGTATCCGATGTTCGTCTCTATCAGGCCAACACGTCTTGCATGTCGTAACGGCCTGTCCTAGGCGGTTGCGCCAGGTTGTGTAGCCACTCCATCATGGATCTTGTGGGTCAGTTCGCCGAGTCGGTGTGCGTCCGATAGGCAGCGGGAACAAGGCGACTTGGTGAATCCCCCCACCAATCGACCTGCGGCCGATTGACTCCCCCCAGAGGGGAGAGTGATCCAATCAACCGTCGGGCACTAAACGTGACAGATCACCCTTGAGGGGGAGTCAGCGAACGAAGCGAGCTGGTGGGCGTACCGCTGACTGGCGACTGATGACTGGTGAATTGCGAGCGAAAGCTCGCTATTCACCTTGTTCGGCCTCGTAGCGGCTCATCGCAGCCACAAACATCACGAACAGAATCAGCGATCCCAGCATGAGGCTGCCGGGGAGGATTCGTAGTTGGAATGCGTTTAGACCCTCGAGAAGGGTCGGGCGCAGGCCGCGTGGCGCGTAGATCGTGTACAACAAGCCAACCATCGACAGGAAGCCGAAGAACGCGGCGCCGGTCACGAGAAAGGCCAACCTGCGTCCAAGGTTCGTGTAGGTGAGGAGCAAGATCGAACCGGCGAAGACCGCCAGGGATGTGACTCCGACAATGATGCCGCGAATCAATACCCCGGGCTGGGGTGTGCCATCCGGTCCGACGTTGTTCTTGCCGACCAGGGTTTCGTAGAGCACGTCGATCGTCGCCCTTACCTGCGGGATCAGAACTGCAAGTACCAGCACAGCGGTAACGACTCCAAGCCATTCGAACTTGGTGAGGCCACGCTCGTCGGAGTGGATCTGGCCGATGGTCATCGCAGCGCCCTTTCAAACTTGACGATGAGGGTCAGGTCATTCTCGGACAGAACGGTTCCAAAGCCCGGCATCCACCCCCTGCCGATCCCGTTCAGCCCGTACAGCTCTCCGGATACCGAACCATTGATCACGAAGTCGAGATGATCCTGCTCGGCTGGGAATTGCACCGCAGCTCTACCGTCGCGCAGCGACGGTCCCAGGGCACCCGATCCTGCTTCCTGGGTAAACGTCACGCCTGCTGAGTAGCCGGCCGTATGACAGCGGGCGCAATAGGCGTTGTACAGGGCAGCCCCGCGCTGGGCATCTGCGATGTCTCCACCGAACTCGGCAGTGGCAACGGCTTCGAAGTCGATTGCCCAGCGTTGACTGGTGACGGCTTCGGTCGCGAACGTGAGTCCGGCGAGTGCGGTGTCCAGAAGGAGTTGGCGGCTGTCCAACGTGAGACGCAGTGATCGCGGAATGTTCTCGAATTCGGCGACGACGTCGTCGACCTGATCGAGATCGGGGATGGCGGTGGGTCCGTCGGCCGTCGTGAAGGCGTTGTTCGGATTGAATCGGATCCGGCCCAGTACCGTGACCGAGTCGGACTGCGGTGCGCCTGCGATCATTTCGGTGACCAGTGCGTTCAGCGCTGACTCGGCGGCGTCGCCGACACCGTCGCGGTCAGTGTCGACAGCGTCGCTGGCGCAGGCGGTATCGACGACAGCCGCGGTCTCTGCGGTGCAGGTGGCACTTCCCGCCAGGATCTCAAGCAGCTCGCCGGGGAGGCCGGACACTGCTTCATACTGAGTTGGGGCATCGGCGATAGCTGCGATGTCTGTCTCGATCGAGGTTCTGGTCTTTGCGGCTGCTTCGCTCGCTCCGGAGAGACGACTCAACTCCAGAGACACCTTGCCCTCCACCGCGGCTACGACCTCATTCTGGGGTATTTGAAGGTGCTCGATATAGGCGAGGAGTTCATCGATCTGCTGCGAGTCGAGTGGTCCGCCGCCTTCCACTCCCCATGACGGCATCGGGGTGCCCTGACGGCCAAAGGTGATCCAATAGCGGATCTCGTCATCATCGAATCGGTAGGTGATGTCGTTTAGTGCCGGTGCCGCCCATGCGGTACTGATTCCGCTGCGGGGTTCGATAAATGGTGCTCCGCCGCCCCCACCGTCGGCTCCGTGGCAATCGCCACATTGAAATGCCTGATACCAATGCTCACCGCGCTCTTCGGCTATCTCGGCGAATGTCTCGACCGCGGCAGCCTGGCGGCTCGACTCGTTGAGGTAGTAGACGGGCATGACGACCGCCATGACCGCGGTGGCAATCAGCGCGGCACCAAGCACTGTGGTCAGCCGCTTCGACTCGAGCTGATCGTCTGTCAGAAAGGGGGAGAGGTTCTGGGGAGCCGCCTCGCGACGGCGGCGCACCCTCGTCTGGGTGACGAGGAAGGTAAGCCACCCGATGACCCCGAGGACGGCAATGGCGAGAGTTGCGGCACCGATTCCCATTACTCGGTGACCTTCGTCAGACGCATGACGGCCCCTGCGGATACTCGATCGTCTTTACCGAGGATCGGGAGGTTTCGATGACCGAGCCGGTGTCGATGATGAGCTCGTTGGTGTCGCTCAACTCCACAACGAAGCGATCCAGGTTGCGCGGAGCCGGTCCGTCCTCGTACTCGCCGTGGAAGTTGTACTTGGACCCGTGGCAAGGGCACTCGAATCCCTGGGAGCTCTCGCACTCCGGCACTCTGCATCCCAGATGCACGCATCGCTGCCACAGTGCCATCATCCCGCCGGCAACGACCGGCAAACCCTCGAAGCTCGAACCGGCCAGTGATCCCTGGACCGGGATCACGTAGGCCTGGGCAGCAGATACGAAGACGGGCTGGACTCGACCGTCGGCACTGACCGCGGCGATTTTGAGATCAGAAATCTTGCCGACGTTTACCTTCGATCCAAACCCGCCGGATTTGAGCCGTGGCCACATGAACGCCAGTGATGCGATTCCGAATTGAGCCAGAAACAGACCAAAGATCCCGAGAATTCCTCGGTTGAAGAACTGGCGGCGGGTGACTCCCAAGGCGTCGGAGTCGACTACCTCGCGGGCCTCCAGCGGGTCGATCGGAGCCGGAGAGGCCTCGACGAGTTCGGGTGGCCGCTCGGGCTCGCTGTCGACGGCCTTGCGTTTGGCGGCCTTGCGATCGCGGCGAAGCGCCCGGCGATCGGTCTTGCCGATGGTCGACGCGTCGTGATCATTGCTCCGCCAGGCGATCGAAATGATCGATATGACTGCGAGCGCACCGATCCCGGCGAAGGCGACGAGGAGGATCTGTGTGGTGGTCATAGATCGAAGAAGATCCCGTCTCGCCACGGGAAGGTGAAGTTGAATCCTGGTCCCCGGTAGAACGAACCGATGATGGTCAGGATCGCTGCGGATACGACGAAGAAAGTAAACATCATGATCGCAAATTTTCGGTCGGCTGGCCGGGTGGACTTATTGCGGTCTATGTAGGGGATGAGTGCCAAGCCGGCGAGCCCGAGGCCGGGGATGAGTACGCCTGCTACCTGAGGATCGAAGTACGACAGGAGTTCCTGCAGCCCGAGGAAATACCACGGCGCCTTGGACGGGTTGGGCTGCTCGTTCGGGTTGGCCAGCTCGAGCAGCGGAGCATCCTGGTACACCGAGAACACGATCAACAGGCCCAGCACCACGAGAAGTGCGACGAATTCGATCGCAAGCAGGTGTGGCCACACGTTTACCTTGTCGGTCGGCTCGCGCTTGGCGCCCTGGATGGCCTTTGCCTTTACGACAGTGAGCATCCGCTGGGTTCTGACACCCTCCGGGATGGTGGGGGCTGCTGTCGCAGCGGCGGGGGCGGAAGGCGCGGCGATGGTCGCCTCGGGTGGAGTCGCTGCTGCCGGCGCAGCGGCCGGAGCCGACTCACCGAGCATTTCGGCCATCACCTGTTCGACGGGTATTCCTAGAGCCTTTGCTTTGGCCTCGGCTGATCGCCGCAGGAGATGTTCGGGAATGTCTGCCACAACGTCTCCTCTCTAGAGCGGACCCGAGATGCCGCCGTCTTTGCGGACCCGCCAGAAGTGCACCGCCATGAAGATCACGATGATGAACGGCAGCGCCAAGACGTGTAGGACGTAGAAGCGCAAGAGGGTCGGGCCGCCTACCTGGATGCCGCCCAGAAGAACGAATGAGACCTGATCACCAAACACCGGGGTGTATCCGCCCATGTTGGTGCCGACGGTCACTGCCCAGAGTGCGAGCTGGTCCCATGGGAGCAGGTATCCCGTAAAGGACAGCAACAGGGTGAGGAACAGCAGCATCACACCGACGACCCAGTTGAATTCGCGCGGCGGCTTGTAGGCACCGTGATAGAAGACTCGCGTCATATGCAAGAACACGGTGATGACCATGAGGTGGGCGCCCCAGCGGTGCAGGTTGCGGACAAGCTGGCCAAAGGCCACATCCGTGGACAACGCGGCGATATCGATGTAGGCCTCTGGGGCGGCCGGGCGGTAATAGAACATCAAGAAGATGCCGGTGATGGTCAGCACTATGAAGAGGAAGAACGACAGGCCGCCGAGGCACAAGGTATAGGAGAGTCTCACGCCGTGACGCTTCACCTTTACGGGGTGGAGGTGGTACATGACGTTGTTCATCACCACGTATGAGCGGTTGCGAGGACTGTCCGAGTAGCCCTTACGGAACGGTGATCCGGGCCGGAATACCGACTCCCAGGCTTCGCTTCCGCGGATGCGCTCCCCAACGCCAGAAAGACGCTCGCCGAGCGTCGTCTTCCCGTTGCCGCCGTCGTTGCCGTTTGCCAAGTCTCCTCCGGTCCTTTCTCAGTCTCAGGGGCCGGCCCCTATCGGTCAAATCCTCAGGATCGTCGAGGGGTCAGAACCTCAAGCCGTACACATATCCGTTCTTGTGATCCCGTTGTCCACTGTCGATCTCCCAGGGTGCTTCCACCCCGCGCCCCGAAGCCTGGTCCGCTACCGATCCCTCGAATTTGCCTAGAGCGATGACCCCGGTCGGACAGCGATCGACGCAAAGCGCACACCGGGTGCATTCGTTCTCATCGACGAGAAACATGCCGAAGTTCTCGACGTCGGTTCGAGGGTCATCGACGTTGGTGGCTTCTGCGATCGCATCGATTGAGAGATAGAAGATGCATTTCCAAGGGCAGATGTCGACGCAGCCCTCGCACAGGATGCATTCGGACTCATCGATGTGGAGAAACTGTTTCGGCTTGACTGCAGCCGTGAGGTAAGCGGTGTCCACCAATGTGAGTTGGTAGTCGTCTCGGATCGGCGGGATCTCGAACCAAACGTCGCTGCGAGCCACGGCTAGCGCTCTCCCTTGATCATCGGACGGCCGTAGCCAGAAACGACCTGAGGCTTCGCCTCGGGAGGCTTGTTGGCTCGCTCCTGCAATTGGTAGGCCCCTACTGCCACCGCGATGAGGACCGTGGTCGAGTAGCCGGCCACCAGCATGTCCTTGACCACACCAAGAGATATGTGGATTTCGTTGTTGAGGATGAGCCATCTCGGAATGGTGATGAGCGTCTCCTGCTCGGTCCAGGCCAGTGTTCCCTGAGCTAGCCCCAACCATTCATTGGCAACGATGCCGAGCAGGATCAGCATCTCGAGTGTGAAGAGGAAGGCCCCCACCGTTGCCCGCGCCCAAGTCATCGGACGGTTCCAAATCCAACCGAAGATGAGAGCTGCGATCGCGACCTGGCTCCCCAGAAACGCAATCATCTTGCTGGTCATCGGTATCACCCAGCAGGCACCCGACTCGAACCAGGCGCAGCGGGGGATGTGCGGGTAGATCTCCTGCCCGATGTTGTTCGTCGCTGAGAGCCCGGTGAAGTGAGCAGCGAACACGCCAACGGTGAAGAGAGCTGCGCCGACGATGATGCCGGTCACGCCTATCCGTTGCCGTTGTGCTTCAGTCACCGGGTGGTGCTCCTCCTCAGGGCGGCGCCATTGTACGCAGCGGTTGCCGAGCGTGAAACTAGGTGTGGATGCCAACTTTGACCGCGGCAAACACACAGCGAGAATGGCTTGACCGGCGCGTTGCGTGACGCAGGAAGGTGGGGGCTAACCTCCGTCGCAGCCCGGCCGCTCAGATGGGCCCTCAGATAGGGAGGAAACGGGGTAGTGACCTCGTCGGAAGACACACAGCCGGAGCCGATGGATGACACCGTCGCACCTGCCAAGCCCGCTCGCGCGGTAAAACTGCACGCTGCGCTTGCGATTCTCTTTTTCATCATTGGGTTGGAGTTCCTGATCATTGCCTACGGCGGGATCGCCTGGCCCGATCTGTTGGCGGGTAACTCCTATTCGGAGTATTTCAACTACGGCCGGTCTCTCCCGATGGCATTGAATCTGCTCGTTTTCGGTTGGCTGACCTTTGGCCTTCTTGCGGCCACCTATTTCTTTGTACCCCGGTTGACCGGGACCAATCTGGCGTTGCCAGTCGTGGCGATGATCAACGTTGTTGTTATGGCCGGCGGGGTTATTGCCGGTGTGGCTGCGATCGGTGCTGGCTACGGCGTCGGTGGTCGGCTACTCGAGATGCCGTGGTATTCAGACCTCGCTCTGGCGGTGTCGTTCCTGGTGTCGGCGTTGATTGTCACCCTGACCGTGAGACGGTCTGGTCTGGACCATGTCGGAGTACCGGTCTGGTATTTCATCGCGGCCCCCTGGTGGTTGTTCCTCTCCTTTACCGCAGGCGTGATCCCGGGCCTCGGCGGAGCACCGGCCGAGCTACAGAGTGCCTTCACCGCGACGGCGGTGTTCGGTCTGTGGATCGCCTCAGCCGCCGTCGGGGGCGGCTACGCACTGATTGCCTCTCGGATCCCGGAGGCTGAGTTTCATCCACGCCTCGGTCGCATCGGGTTCTGGTCGCTCGGGCTGCTCTGGGCATGGACCGCTGGACGCACGCTGCAATACAGCCCGATGGGGGATTGGATGGAGACGGTGCCGGTCCTGTTCAGCGCGGCGCTTGTGGTTGCCGTCCTGGCCGTTGCCGCCGACTTCTCCCTGGCGGTGCGTGGCAAGCTGGACTCGGTCGCACAATCGATGCCGCTTCGGTTGTACGCCGCAGGTACCGCGTTCTTCGTCCTGATCCCAGCTCACATGGTCGTGCAGAGCTTGCGGTCGTCGTCGGCTGTCATCCGCTTTACCGGATGGGAGTCGGCATTCGACCTGCTGGCGGTGCTCGGTGCCTTCAGTCTGTGGACGATGGCACTTCTGGCACACATCCTGGGCTCGGTGTCGGGACGAGAGTGGGGCCGGCGCTGGGGCGCGTCCATCTCCGTTGCCATGGTCGGCGGAACGTTGTTTGCAGTCGGAACGCTGTGGGTTACCGGTCTGCAGCAGGGCTACACCTGGCTGGCCGGAGTGAAGTCCGGCGCCTACGCGAATTCGGGCGACGGCTTCTTCAACACGGCCGCACCGCTGCAAGGGACCTACGTGCTCACAGCCATCGGCGTAGCAATCTTTGCTGTTGGTGTGCTCTTGTTTGCAGTCGGAGCGATCCGGCGATTCGGTGGATCGGGTGATGGCGACGGTGCCGACCTCCTCGTCGGATACACGTGGCCGGATCAAGAACGCGTTGCAGTCGTGCGGCGCGGAGCCGCCTTTGTGTTCGGGCTGGCGATGCTTGCGGTGTTTGTATTCCCGGCCGTCGACGCGGATCGCGAGCCGACGCTGTTGGCCGACATGACCCGCGATTACGAAGCGGGTTCCGCCGAGGCACAGGGACGCGACCTCTACATCGCCGAGGGATGCTGGTACTGCCACACCCAACAGGTTCGGGCCATCGTGACCGATGTCGGGCTGGGGCCGGTGTCGGCGAGTGGTGACTATGCCCACGATCCGGCGGGGACCCTTGGGGTCGCCAGGCTCGGACCGGATCTCGCCCATGCCGGGAGTCGAAGCCCGACCGACGATTCAGACTGGGTGGTGGCTCATCTCGTCGATCCCCGCGCCGAGCGTGACTGGTCGACGATGCCGGCCTACTACCACCTCACGGACACCGAGTTGACTTCCCTGGCCGCCTACATCGCAGGACTGGAGTAGTCGTGGAAGAACTTCTCGCCGCAGCGGCCGAAGCCATGAACTCGCCGGCTTCGATGGTCGAGCGGTCGGCCACGGCGCGCGCCAAAGCCGACGGGGTGTCGGTAGAGGATGTGCTCCGGGCCTGGTCGGGCGGGGGCGAGATAGTCGCTTCGACGCCGGTCGCCGCCGATCCGGCACCGGTCGACACTCCGGTTGAGCCTGCGGCTACAGCGACTCCTCCACAGGCGGTGACTCCTCCACCGGCAGTGGCGCCTGCTGATGAAGCGTCGATCATCGCCGCTGCAGCCGAGAAGATGGGCATGCCGGAAAGCATGGTCAAGCGGTCGGCTGCCGCCCGCGCCAAGGCTCAAGGTATCTCGGCCGATGAGGTCCTCAGGGAATGGGCAGGTGTGGAGGCCGGTGAGTCTGTTCCGGTCCCCGCTCCGTCGGCACCCGCGCCTGCTGCCACCCCCGCACCGGCAGCAGTGTCGGCACCCCCGGCACCAGTTTCGGCTCCTCTCGGTGTCGAAGTTCTGGGCGGTCAGGACGAACAGGTCGATTCGGCGGCTGCCGAGGCTCCGGTTGATGTTCTTGAGTCGGAGGCCGCTGCGGCGGCCGCGGGAGCCTTGCCGCGCTGGATGGCGGCACTCTTTGTCTTCATCCCGGCCTTTGCCCTCGCTTATGGCCTGTTCCTCCCCAACGGCCCCAATTGTGGGGATGCGGCCAGCCTTGCGGTCGATCCGGTGACCGGACTCGCCGTCAACTGCGATGGCTCGGAATTCGGGTCGGAACTCGTCGACCTATTCACTCTCGGATCCGAGACCTATCAAGGCGCAGGGTGTGTGGCCTGCCACGGCCCATCCGGGGGTGGTGTCGCCACCTTCCCGGCGTTTACCGGTGGTGGACTGCTGTCGACCTTCCCTGAGGGGTCATGTTCGATTCAGCTCGAATGGATCGCATTGGCCACTGGAGGGTGGCCCGAGGCGACCTATGGAGCGACTGCCAGGCCGGTCGGCGGCTCCGGAACGATGCCGGGCTTTGCCGCGGCGCTCTCCGCACAAGAGATCGCCGCAGTGGCGATATACGAGCGGGTCGCTTTCGGAGGCCAGGATCTCGATGCAGCACTCGCTGACTGTGGCGGATCGCCCGCAGGCGGAGCGGCGGCGCTCGGCGAGTAGGCAGTTCGCGGCTGTTCCGCTATCCGATCACTCTTTGTGCCGCTTCCACTGCGGCGATGGTGTCGGCTGCGTCAACGCCGACATGGGTTACGAACCTGGCCCGACCGGCCGCGCTGCTCACCCGCACCCCCTCTTTGGCCATGGCCTCTAGGAACCCATCGAGGCCTAGGTCCTGAGGCGCAACACAAAACACCATGTTCGATTCAGGCTCGGCTACCTCAAGTCCTGCGTCGGCAAGACCTGCAGCCAAGACCCGGGCGTTCTCGTGGTCCTCGGCCATGCGGGGAAAGTTGTGTTCCAGACCGTAGATAGCGGCTGCAGCCAGGACACCGGATTGACGCATCGCCCCGCCGTACATGTACTTGAAACGCTTGGCCGCGGCGATAAACGCTTCCGAGCCCGCGATGACGGCTCCGCCGGGAGCCCCTAGTCCCTTCGAACAGTCGATCCAGACCGCATCCACCGGCGCTGCCCATTTCGAGGCGGCTACTCCGCTGGCAGCGACCGCATTGAGGAGTCGTGCTCCGTCGGTAAAGATCGAAGCGCCGTGTTCTCGGGCGGTAGCGCAGACGGCCAAGTATTCGTCGAGGGTCCACACCACTCCGCCGCCGAAATTGTGGGTTTGTTCGATCGATACCAGTGAGGTGCGCGGTTCATAGACGCTGCCCTGCTTCATGACTGCAGCGAGCTGATCTGCGGTGAAGATTCCCTTGTCGGTGGCGATCGGTTCGAAGACGATCCCCGACAGGACAGCAGAACCTCCGCCTTCAAATCGGTACACGTGGGCGAGGTGGTCGCACACGAGAGCGTCTCCCGGTCGGGTAAGGGTTGAGACCGCCACTTTGTTGCACATCGAACCGGTTGGCATGAACATCGCTGCTTCGGTATCGAGCAGTTCGGCGATGGCTTCTTCGAGGCGGCGGGTGGTGGGGTCTTCGCCCATCTGCTCGTCGCCGACCTCGGCCTCGGCCATGGCTTGGCGCATGCCAGCCGAGGGGAGCGTGTGGGTGTCCGAGAAGAGATCGATCATTGACCGACCCTACCGGTTACCGAGAAGCACCGGTCCTGTCACGAAGCGAGCAGTTCCCGTTCCGAGAGCTGGTCGAGCAGGAGCGACGGATCGACAGATGTGTGCATAGGTGACACCTGATCAACGACGTCGGTCTTCTCGAGACTGACAGGCTCCGGGTGGGGCACAGGTGCTCCATCGGCGTCGGCCACTATCACTCCGAATGGCGGGGTGTCGGGGTCGTCGGACGGGTGAGTGACCATCGCAATGCTCCCGGTCTTGAGCCGCAGCAGAGTCCCCGGTGGGTAGATGCCCAGCATTCGGGTGAACGCGTGCACGAAGTCGGGATCGTATGTGGTCCCGGCTCCGTTGAGGAGCACCGATAGGGCGCGAATGGGAGTCTCGGCGCGTCGGTAGGAGCGGCGCGTCGTGATGGCGTCGTAGGTGTCGGTGACCGCCACCAGCCGGCTGAAGAAGTGAAGCGGTCTGGACAGGTGACGGCGTGCCGTGGCCGGGTAGCCCATGCCGTCGAACCGGAGGTGATGTTCGAAAGCTACGATCGCTGCTGCTTCTTGTCCTTGTTTGGCTGCAGCAAGTATTGCTTCGCCTCCCAGCTGCGGGTGCCTCTTTATCTCGACCCAGTCCGAGGGGTTGAGCCCTCCAGGCTTCCCAAGGATTTCGGCCCCGATGCCAATCTTGCCGATGTCGTGAAGAAGAGCACCCATCCCGAGCATGAGCTGGTCATCGGTGTTGAGTCCTGCCAATCGCCCGAGCGCGAGCGAGTGGATCGCTGTGTTGACCGAGTGATAGAACGTGTACTCGTGATGGCTCTTCATGGTTGTGAGGAGAAAGGCAGCACCGGGTTGTGACACCAATTGGTCGAGCAGGCCTTGCACCGCCGCCGTTGACTGCGCCAGATCGATGCCAGTGCCCTGGCGCATTGATGAGCCGATCGAGCGGAGCACCTCTATCGACCCGGTGTAGGCCGAGCGAACGTCCTCCGATTCTGAGACAGGGACGTCCTCGGGCGAGCGGTCATCTTCGTTGAGGATCACCGTGGATCCGTGTGATGGGCCATCACCCTGGTCGCAGATCAGCGCGGCCAACTCGGCGCAGTCACGAGCGGCAACCGGTGCTTCAAAGGCGACCGATTCGACTCCGTGATCTTTCAAGTCGCGGAGCATCTCGTTGAAGGACAATGAAGTCGCGGCGAGTGGGCGACCGTCGAGGTAGATGGTGTCTCCGATAAGGCTTAATACGGCTCGCCGTGCCGTTCCCGCCAATCTATCGGCCGCCGCGGCGAGGTCGCTTATCGCGACTTCAGTCATGTGATGGGTGGCCCCGTAGAGGCGGAAGTGCGAGGCGGCCCTCTTCAGGTCAGTCAGCAGGGTTTGGACATTCGTCTCGCTCATGCCGCCTCCCCGATGGCCTGGCGCGCTGCCGCGCGAACCGTCCGTCCGGCCCCTCGACCTCCAGAACCGGTTTCTGCCACGCGTTCCAGAACGGAGCGAGCATCGGCCGCGAGTGGGGTGCGGCCCCGAGCGTCGGCGATGAGGCAGACGCCCAGGAGCATGATGGCGTCCAGCTTGATGTCGGTGTCGACCTGACTCATCAGGATCGATTCGAGGGCGGGAATCAGGGTCCGGTCGTCGCAGCTGCGCAGGACGGTGAAGGCAGCCTTGCGAACGGACTCGTCTGGGTCCGTCAATCCATCGACGTACGGCGTGATATCGGCATAGCGGGTGAGGGAATGGATGGCCCTGAGTGCCTCGCGTCGAACCCTGGCATCGAGATGCTTTGTGAGAGGAAGGACGTGAGGGGCGACCTCAGGGTGCCGGCTGCGGCCGAGGACGAAGGCGAGATTCCGGACCAGGTACCAACGGGGGTCGTCGAGATATGCGACCACTGGCCCTGGGTTGGTTTGCGACACCTCCACCACCATGGCGAGCAAACTCCGGCGTCGTCGTCCGTCTTCTTCTCTGCCGAGGAGTTCGATGAGGGGTTCTGTCACTTGGCGAGCCAGTCGTCGCAGCAGCTCGGTTGCAGACACCGAATCCGGGGCCTCATGCAGGATCTCTGCGAGCTCGGCGACCACCGTCAAGTCGATGGCCTCCCCGAGAGCCTGTGACGCCGGCCCTTCGGCGGCATCGGCCAATGAGCTGGAGTCCGCTACTGCCTGGAGCCAAGTCAGGCCGGCGTCGGCGTCCCGGTCCCGGATCGCTTGGGCGGTCTTGCTGGCCCATATGCGCAATACCCTCAGGGTTTCCGCTTCGGATTCGGCGACGCTCAAGAGACGTCCGACAACACCAACCCCGGCTGCATAGGTGATCTGGGCGTCGGGGCGCTGAGCGGCGAGTCGGGCCAGCGCCAGGCTGCCCGAAGCTTCTGCGTCACCGGAGCTTGCCGCGAGTACCGATTCGATGCGGCGCGCCACAACCGCGTCGACCGAGTCTTCGGGTCCGACCTCATTGAGTAGGTCGATTATTTCCCTGCTGCGATCTTGGTTCTCGGTGGCGATCCTGGCGTAATCGAGAAGGAGCGGGTGAGTCTTCGGATCGAGGAAGGGGGCCAGTTCGTTGAGCTCATGGCTGGCGAACTGGTCGAGAAAGGTCCTGAAGGGGGACTCGTGTTGGCGTGCCAGCACACCGGTGATCAGGGGGGCTTGATATTCCTGGGGGAAGAAGAAGAACATGTCCACGAAGGTGTGCACCATCTCCTCGTGGTTCCAGATGTCCTGCTGGTCGATTGTGGTGTGGGCCCGTATGTAGGTGTCGATTACCAGGGAGGCGAGGGCAGACGGGTCGCCGTCCGTAGCGTCGAGCAGGGCCGTGGCCAGCCCTTCGGGATCACCGGCAAAGTCAGTTACTTCCCATTTATCGAGCTCTTCAGTGAGATCTCGTTCTTGTAGTTCGTCCTCTTCTTCGTCACTGAGGAGCTGCATTTCGATCAGTCGGATCGAGTGGACCCCAGCGTGTTTAAGGCTGACAGCGACGCCACCTTGTTCATCGAGCGCGGCCGGGGTCTGACGGAGGACTTCGAAGAGGTTCAGCAGGTCGTCGGCGTCGGGCGAAGAGACGAACTGGACGGCGGCGACGTTGCTGGCGAACAAGCGGTCCACTATTCGCATGGTTCCCGCATGGGTCACATGTAGATCCGAGCCGCGCCAGATGAAAGATTGGGGACCCACTTCGAGGTGGTCGATGCTGGGAGCGTTTGCCAGATCCTGCAATGCGCGATCGAATCCGACTCTGCCGCGCGGGTCGGGATAGAGCTGATAAGTAGCCCACGCGCTCCCCAGGGCATTGGCCAGGGACAGAGCCGTCTTGAAGCGGTCTAGGTCGACGGCGGCTGGCGTCGCCTCGAGAAGAGCCTGGGTGCCTGTCTTCAGGTCGTCTTGTTCGATGATCCCGATTCCTCGCGGTTGATCCGCCGCCATTTCTCCCACTCTCACTCAGTTCTTGGTTCATCGACATGGCGGGGTGTGACCTTTAAGTAGGCACTAGCCCCTTTGTGCGCACCTGTATGGCACGGTGCTTGTCCCCGTTTGATCGGTCCATGTCCTGCCGAGGCCAGGGTCGCGGTGCCTGTCGCCGAACAGTGTTCGGCTGGTGCCTAGCCTCCGCCTCCATGCCCAACCTCGACGTACTCGTTGTCGGCGGCGGACCGGGTGGTTCGGCCGCTGCTCATTGGCTTGCCCGGGCCGGGCGGTCGGTGCTGCTGGTGGAGAAGAAGGAGTACCCACGCGAGAAGACCTGCGGCGACGGCCTGACCCCGAGGTCGATCCATCAACTCCTGGAGATGGGTTTTGACTTCGACGTACCTGAACTCCATCGGGTTCGCGGACTCCGGGCCTATTCGAGTGAGTTGATGGTTGAGCTCGACTGGCCAGATCATCCGATTTATCCCAAGTGGGGTGCTGTGATTCGCCGTGCCGATCTCGACCTGCAGGTGGCCGGCCTTGCCGAGAAACAGGGCGCCATCGTGAGAGCTCACACCACGGCCTCGCCGATCCTCGACAACGGCCGAATCAGCGGAGTCGAACTTGCCTCCGACGGCGAAACGGAGATCGTTCATCCCAAGGTCGTCGTCGTCGCTGACGGGTCGCTTTCAAGGTTCGGTCGTGCGCTCGGTACGGTTCGCGATCGGGAGCTTCCATACGGTCTCGCAGCTCGGGCCTACTTCTCCTCGCCGATGTCAACGGACGGGTATATGGAGAGCCAGCTCGATCTTCGGGATGAGGCCGGTGCTTCGATCCCTGGATACGGGTGGGTCTTCCCGCTCGGTGATGGTGCCGTCAATGTCGGTGTTGGCGCGATGTCTACCTTTCACCGCTGGAAAGAGATCAACACCAACGATCTGATGACCGCGATGGTCCGGTCCGCTCCCGATCACTGGGCGATATCCGAGGGCACGAGGCTGAGTCAAAACCGGGGCGGCAAATTGCCGATGTCGCTCTCGGTTGGCCCGAAGTTCGGCCCGAACTGGGTCTTGATCGGCGACGCCGCCGGTGCGGTCAATCCGTTCAACGGGGAAGGGATCGACTACGCCTACGAGACAGGTCGCATGGCGGCTACTCATATCGATGCCGCGCTCAAAGCTGATGATCTCACGCTCCTCGGTCGGTATCGAGACGAGTTGGACGCGACATACGACCTCTACTTCCGAGTGTCGCGCGCCTTTGTCAGGTTGATCGGACGTCCCGGAGCGATGCGACTTCTGACCAGGACCGGCCTGCGCAACAAGACGGTCATGGAATGGACCCTGCGGGTGATGGCCAACCTCATGCGCCCCGAAGACAAGGGCATCGGTGAGCGAACCTACGACATGATCGAACGGATCGTCCGCATCGGGCCGAATCCCTAGAAGAACGTCTCAAAGAACGTCTTCGGTCTTCGGTCTTCAGTCAGACCGGTCCTTGAGACGCAACAATCCCCGGCCTTCCGACCGGGGACTGATGACTGTCGACTGATGACGTTCTTCTAGGCCATCAATCCCTGAACGTAGGTGACGATGGTGATCGCCACGAACACGAACAGGGTGTTGATCATCCACACCGATTGCTGCTGCTTCTCCCAGACAACAGCTGCGTATGAAGCCGAACCGATCACAAAAATGCCCAGCAGTATGCCGGTCACAAGTGCATGCTCGATGTCGTCGACGACACCGAAGTAGTTGACGGCGCCGCTGAGGACAAACGAGTACACGAACATCGCGATCAGCTTGTCTGTGGCGGGTGTGCCGGAATCCATGGCGATGCCGGTGCCAGCAGACCACTGCTTACCGAACAGCGGCCCGTACCAGAGCCATCCGACGGCCATGAATACGACCGCGCCGACCACTACGGCCAACCAGTCGAGATCCCCAAGACGATCGAAGAAACTATCGAAGGTCAAGATCTTCCTCCCTTGATCGAGTACTTGAGGCTACATAATCGCGACGGTCGTGGTCGTGTGGGCATGTCGACCGATGCCCCGCGCCGTTGCGATTCTTGCTCGGCACCGGCTCGGCTCCCCTGGGTTTCGACCGGTCACTGGGGTCACCTAGTCTTTAGGTGTTGTCGAGAGCCACGAGATGTCGCTGACCGCTTACTTGCCGATCGCCATCATGTTCCTACTGGCTCTTGCCTTTGGGGCGGTTTCGATGGTCGCCAGTCGACTGCTGGTCCGGCAGAATCCCACTCCCGAAAAGCTCGAACCGTACGAGTGCGGCATCGTCCCCCTGCAGGATCCCGTGCAGCGTTTTCCCGTGAAGTTCTATCTGGTCGCGATGTTGTTCGTCATTTTCGATATTGAGATCGTCTTCTTGTTCGCGTGGGCCAGCCAATTCCGATCGCTTGGCTGGTACGGAGTGGGCGCCGTCGGGATCTTCACCTTGTTCCTTGTCGAAACCTTGGTTTATGTGTGGAAGCGCGGTGCGCTCGATTGGAACGTCTCGCGGCGGCGTCGCTACCGGCCGGTAGCGGCCTCATTGGAGGAAGCCGCCTGATGGCACGGCCGTCGAGTTCTCCGAATCTGGTTACAGCAGTACTCGACAAGGCGGTCCATTGGGCGCAGACCCGGTCGATGTGGCCAGCTTCGTTTGGCCTCGCTTGTTGTGCGATCGAGATGATGGCTACGGGTGCTGCCCACAACGATCTCTCCCGATTCGGTATGGAAGTATTTCGCGCTTCGCCCCGCCAGGCCGACCTCATGATTGTCGCCGGCAGGGTGTCGCAGAAGATGGCTCCGGTTCTGCGACAGGTATACGACCAGATGGCTGACCCGAAGTGGGTCATCGCGATGGGGGCATGCGCTTCGAGCGGCGGAATGTTCAACAACTACGCCTTGGTGCAGGGCGTGGATCAGGTGGTCCCGGTCGATATCTATGTACCCGGCTGCCCACCTGGTCCGCAGTCGTTGATGCATGGGATTCTGTCGCTGCAAGAGGGGATCAAAGCCGGGGAGATCGTGCGATGACGACCGTCCCGCCCGCGTTGGTCGCAGCCGCGGCAGCCTTCCCCGAGGTCGAGTTCGAATCGGTGCTCGGCGACACGGTCGCCAGAGCATCGCGAGACGACGTCGTCGGATTGCTGGAGACGGTGCGAGACGCCGGATTCGAGCTGTTCATCGATCTCTGCGCCGTCGACTATCTATCGAGAAATCCCCGCTTCGACATTGCGATAAACGTGGTTTCGGTGAGCCAGTCACTGCGCCTTCGGGTTCTGGTGGGGATTCCGGGGACCGACCCCCAGATGCCGACGGTGTCGTCGGTCTACCCGGGTTCGAATTTCTATGAGCGCGAGGCGTTCGACCTTTTCGGTATCGAGTTCTCGGATCACCCGGATATGACCAGGATCTTGCTGCCCGACGACTGGGAAGGGCATCCGCTGCGCAAAGACGTTTCGGTGGGCAGCGTCCCGGTGCAGTTCAAGGGAGCGAACAAGGCACGATGAGCAACCCCCCCGACCTCGTCCCAGGTGAACCGGACGTTCCTTCGGAGGACCGGTCATCACCTGAATCTGAATCGAGGCGATCCGTCCACGATCTGTGGTTGAGCGGTACCGAGGCGCCTCGCGAGCTCGGACCGTTTACCGATGAAGGTGCCCAGGAGATGCTCGCCGGTGAATCGCCGGAACTGCTCGCCAGCCAAACCGGCACGCTCGTAGACGATGACTATGAGGCCCCCAGTCGGTCCGCCGACGACGAGCTGCAGATCATCAATATGGGCCCCCAGCATCCGGCAACCCACGGAGTGTTGCGGCTGCACCTGGAACTGGATGGCGAGACGATTCGGCGAGTCAAGCCGATCATCGGCTACCTCCATACGGGTATGGAGAAGACGGCCGAAGCGCTCACCTTCATGCAGGGCTCCACGAACGTCACTCGGATGGATTATCTATCTCCGCTCCACAATGAGCTGGGCTACTCGCTGGCCGTGGAGAAACTGCTCGAGGTTGAGGTGCCGCCGCGGGCCGCAGCGATCCGAGTTCTGATGTCGGAGCTCAACAGGATCGCAAGTCATCTGCTGTGGTGTGCGACTTCGGGATTCGACATCGGCGCCCTGTCGATGATGATCTATGGCTTGCGCGAGCGTGAGTCACTGCTCGAATTCTTTGAGAAGACAACCGGTTTGCGGATGAACCACAACTACATCCGTCCCGGCGGGGTCGCAGCCGATCTTCCTCCGGATTGGCGTGAGGACATGGTTTCGATCATCGCGATAGTTGAAGCAGGTCTTGCCGATTACGTAACGCTCCTGCTCGGCAACCCGATCTTTATCGAACGCACCCGCGGCGTCGGTATTCTCACTCACGATGAGTGCCTGGCCTACGGAGTGACCGGCCCAGTGGCTCGTGCGTCGGGCGTCGACTACGACGTCCGCAAGGTGTTCCCGTACTCGGGTTTCGAGCAATACGACTTCGAGGTTCCGATCACCACGAACGGTGACGTCTACGACCGCTTCCTGATCCGGTTCGAGGAGATTCGCCAATCGATACGAATCGTCAAACAGGTCATGGAGACCATTCCCGAAGGTGACTATCGAACCGAGGACCGCAAAGTCACGCCCCCGCCGCGGGCCCGCATCGACGAGTCGATGGAGGCCCTGATCCATCATTTCAAGATCTTTACCGAGGGCTTCAAGGTTCCGGCGGGAGAGACCTATCAGGCGGTCGAGTCGTCGCGTGGCGAACTCGGCATGTACCTGGTGTCCGATGGCGGTTCCAAGCCGTGGCGGCTCCATGTGCGCGGGCCATCGTTTGCGAACGTGCAATCGCTGCCGATGATGCTTGCTGATTCCCTGATCGCCGACACGGTTGCCGCACTCGCTTCGGCCGATCCGGTGATGGGAGACGTCGACCGATGACCTGGTCACAGGAGACGCTGTCTCGGGCTGAAGAGATCTTGGGCCGCTACCCCGAGCGGCGCTCGGCAGTCATGCCTCTGCTGTACCTGGCGATGCGAGAGGAAGGCGGGCTGACTCTCGACGGGATGCGCCAGGTGGCCGAGCACACAGGTCTCACTCCGGTGCAGGTCGAATCGGTGGCGTCCTTCTACACGATGTACAAGGACGCCGGTGTTGGCAAGTACGTCGTTTCGGTATGTACCTCGATTTCGTGTCATCTGCTCGGCGGTGACGATGTGCTTGCAGCCATCGCCGACGAAGCCGATCTGGCTCCTGGCGAGATCGACGGCGACGGTGTCCTGTTTGTGGAAAAGGCCGAATGCATCGGAGCGTGTGGCGGGGCGCCTGCCGTTCAGGTCAACTATGAACTCGTCGAGGGTGTTGAGCCTGATGCTGGACGTCGCCTGTGCCGCTGGCTGATCGACGATCAACCTTCCGTCGTCGGTTCCGACGCAATGCAGGCCAAGTTTGGCGGCCAGCGATCCTTCGAGTGGGGTCCCGGCGAATCCGAGGGTGCCGCCGGCCCGGTCCCGGCGTTTGGACCGTACGGCACGGCGGAGTCGGTGTCATGACCGATCGAATCCTCACCACTCGCATGGAAGCCCACCCTGAGGACTCCAACACCATTGAGCGTTTCGAGGCGACCGAAGGATACGGAACGTTACGCAAGGCGCTCTCGGAGATGACTCCCGACCAGATTCTGGAGGAGGTAAAGGCCGCCAACCTGCGCGGTCGCGGCGGTGCGGGGTTCCCCGCCGGAGTCAAATGGGGTTTTCTTGCTCCGGTTGCCCCCCGTTATCTGGTCATCAATGGTGACGAATCGGAGCCGGGAACGTTCAAGGATCGTCAGCTGCTCGAACGTGATCCGCACCAGCTGATTGAGGGAATCATCCTTTCCTCGTTCGCGCTCGGTGTCAACCAGGCCTTTATATACATCAGGGGTGAGTACGCCCGTCCGGCCCGTCGAGTGCAACACGCTGTGGACGAGGCATATGCGGCCGGTTACTTGGGAGACGACATCCTCGGCTCAGGTTTCTCACTCGACATCACAGTGCATCTGGGTGGGGGCGCCTACATCTGTGGCGAGGAGACCGCCCTGCTCAACTCGCTCGAGGGCCGCCGTGGTGAGCCGAGGCTGAAGCCTCCGTTCCCGGCGGTCGAGGGACTGTATGCCAAGCCGACGATCGTCAACAATGTCGAGACGATCTCGAACATTCCGTGGATCGTGGCCAACGGCGGAGCCGCTTACGACGCAATCGGCCCCGAAGGCTCTCGGGGCACCCGCTTGTTCTCACTGTCCGGGCACGTCGAGCGCCCCGGCAACTACGAGGTAGTCATGGGCATGAGTTGGCGCGACATGATTTATGACATCGGTGGCGGGATTCGTGACGGCAAAGATCTCAAGTGCTGGATCCCGGGCGGCGCCTCTGCTCCCTGGTTCCTGCCCGAGGTGCTCGACGAACCGGTCACCCTCGACGACACCGGCCGGCTGGGCTCGATGCTCGGTTCGGGCGCCGTGATCGTCATGGACGAGACCACCAACGTCGTGGCTGCGGCTCTCAGCGTCGTTCGGTTCTTCTCGCACGAGTCGTGCGGGCAGTGCACGCCATGTCGTGAGGGCACCATGTGGCTACAGAGGATTCTGGAGCGGATCGTCTCCGGCAATGGCCGCCCGGCCGACCTGGACCTGCTGCTCGATATATGCGACAACATCTCGCCGGGACTGCGCTGGCCACCAGCACAAACCACGATTTGCCCGCTGGGACCTTCAGCGGTGTCGCCGATCACGTCGATCATGACCCACTTCCGCCCCGAGGTCGAAGCGATGATTCGACAGGGAGCGCCTGCCGGTGTCTGACCGCGTAAAGATCACTCTGGACGGCCGCGAGGTCGAAAGCGACGCTGGAGAACTCCTGATCCAGGCGGCGCAAGACGCCGGCACCTATATCCCTCGTTTTTGCTGGCACGCCCGGATGAAACCGGTGGGCATGTGCCGGATGTGCCTCGTGGAAGTGGAAGGGCCTCGGGGAACGATGCTCACCACCGCGTGCACCACGCAGGTAGCCGATGACATGGTCGTCCACACCGCCAGCGAGACGGTAAAGAAGGCACAAGAGGGTGTCCTCGAGTTCCTGCTCATCAACCACCCGCTCGACTGTCCCGTTTGTGACCGCGGCGGCGAATGCCCACTGCAAGACCAGACGATGTCACACGGTCCCGGGGAGAGCCGTTACGTCGAGGAGAAGCGCCACTACGAAAAGCCGATTCCGATCAGCGACCTCGTCCTGCTGGACCGGGAGCGCTGCATCTTGTGTGCGCGCTGCACCAGATTCAGCGCCGAGATTTCGGGCGACCCCCTCATCGAGTTCATCGATCGTGGCAACCACACCCAGATAAATACCTTCCCGGATGAACCCTTTGCTTCCTACTTCTCGGGCAACACGGTCCAGATCTGTCCGGTCGGTGCACTCACCGCAACCGCCTATCGCTTTAGGGCCCGCCCCTGGGATCTGGAGGCGACGGAGAGCACTTGCTCGGGTTGCTCGGTGGGCTGCAGGGTTTCGGTGCAAGCGAGCCAAAACGAGATTCTTCGTCTGCTCGGCGTCGATGTGGAAGCGACCAATCAGGGATGGTTGTGCGACAAGGGCCGGTTCGGGTTCCAGCATCTCGTCGCGCCGGAGCGTCTGACCGCCCCGCTGGTTCGAGGTGACGACGGCGAACTCCACGAGGCGTCGTGGAACGAGGCACTCGAGCGGGCAGCATCTGGCCTTTCAAGCATCATCGACTCGAAGGGCGAAGCCGCTATCGCCGGTCTTGGTGGCTCCCGCAACACCAACGAAGAGGCCCTGGCGTTTGAGAGACTGCTCCGCCACACGATTGGAACGCCACACCTGGATGCCCGGATGGGCGACTCCCTCGATGCCGCCCTGTTGGTCGATGCTCCGCAGCGCGGACTCATCGGCGACCTGGAGCAGGCGGCCACCGTCCTTGTCTGGGGTCCCGACCTCAAGGAGGAACTGCCGGTTCTGTTCTTGCGGGTGCGTCGCGCCGCCGCCGAGTTGGGAGCAGCGCTCATCGTTGTCCACCCGCGGGCCACCGGTCTTGATCCACAAGCCGATCACGTGATCCGCTATCGCCCTGGTGAAGGCGGTGCGGTCTTGGCCCGACTGGCGGCCGGCGATGGTGATCTTGTCGCGGCTCGGGATGCGCTGGGTGCGGGGCCCGTCGTGGCGATCGTCGGCAAAACAGGTCTCACCGACGATCCTG
>CAXMOL010000101.1:0-11339 GCA_964194935.1 uncultured Kiloniellaceae bacterium | reverse complement strand
AGAGCCACGGGAGGACGGGTGCCACGAGCCCCCGCATCACGACCGACACGCTCATCACTGTCAACGCGCTACGAGGCGCTTGCCCGCGCCCGGAAAAGGAGACACGGTGGAGGTCCGCATTCACGGCAGTCACATGTCCGTCGACGACGAACTGCGCAATCTTGCAGAGGAGAAGGTGGTACGGGCCGCCAAGGTGTTCGACGACGCCAACTTTGCGGACGTGGAGTTCACTGAGGAGCACAACCCGCGCCTCGCTGCGGAGCGCTTCAGAGTCGAGATCACCGCGTTGGCGGCCGGACACACGGTGCGGGTGGAGGCGGCCGAGCCCGATGAGCGGGCCGCTCTCGATTCTGCCGTTGATATTTTCGAACGCAACCTGCGGCGCCTCAAGGAACGGTTGATCACAAAGCACCGTCGTGGTGAGAAACGGCTCAATAGGCCATCCGATGGCGTCGAAGAAGACAGTGAACAAGATCGCGACCTCCGCATCGAGCGGGTAAAACAGTTCGCGGTGAAGCCGATGACACCACAGGAGGCGGCCCTTCAGATGGAAGCATTAGGACATAGTTTCTATCTGTTCCTGAACGCGGAGACGGATCGGCACGCAGTGCTGTACCGCCGCCGCGGGGGAACGCTCGGGCTGATTGATCCCCAGTGACTCGCGTACTCGTAGTAGACGACGTAGATCTCTTCCGCACCGGACTCGCGGCCGCCCTTGACGGCGCCGGTTTCGAGGTGTGTGGTGAGGCCGGTGATGCCGAGACCGCCGTCTCGCTCGCCGAGTTCGAACAACCTGACCTCGTCGTTCTCGACATCCTTATGCCTGGTGTATCCGGGCTCGAGGCGGTCGAGAAGATATTGGCCGCCTCTCCGGCCTCGTCGGTGGTGATGTTGACGGGTAGTGAGTCCGAAGAGGACCTTCTCGCCTGCATCAAGGCAGGGGCACGTGGCTATCTCGTAAAGGATGTGCCGTTTGCCGACCTAGCCCACGACCTCCACCAGGTCGCCGCGGGTGGTGCTGCGATCACCCCGATGATGACGGGAAAGCTTCTCGATATTCTCAATCAACTGCTCCGCCATCAGGACTTCATGGCGCCTCGCAAGCCTGCTCTGACGGGCCGTGAGGTGGAGGTTCTTGGGCACGTGGCATCCGGAATGACATCGAAAAAGATCGGTCACGTGCTATTCATCAGTGAGAACACTGTGAAAAACCACGTGAGGAACATCCTCGATAAGCTCGGATTGCACTCCCGCAACGAAGCGGTGCTGTACGCCGTCCGAGAGAACTTGATCGAGCTCTAGGCATGGCCGAGACCAACGGTTCGGCCGATCTCGACACTCTCGGCGTCGATTGGCACGACGAACAGGTGCAGCGCGTTAGGGCGGTATTTGACGCCGTAAACACGGATGCTGCCGATTCGGTGCTCCGCTCCAAGATCCTGGGACAGGTCCCCGACACTGGCGCTGATCTCATCGCGGGCGTTCGCGTGTTCCGTGACCTGTTGCGTGTCGAGCACCGCGCCGAACGGTTTCGTCGACTTCTCCGCATCTGGTGGGGCAAGGTTGCGAGCGGCGTGCGTGCCGGAGAGTGGGAGAGCGCCGGAATGTGGATGCGAGCCCTGACGGATGCTCCGGTCTTTCCCGAGGAGTATTCCAGTCTTGTTGCTGAGGCCCGACGCGACCTTTCCTGGGACGGTCTTTTCGAGGAACTCGTTGTTGGCCTGGTGGCAGCAGAGAATCCCGAGGCCGCTGGCCCGCTCTTGGCGTCGTGGGGCGAGCCGCTTGTGGACTACCTGGTCTCACAGATCGTGACCGATGAGCCGATCGTAAATCGTCGGCATATCGTCGAGTTCCTGGGCATGGCTGGTCGCGAGGATGTTCGCCATCTCACCGCCCGACTCGCCGACCCCCGTTGGTTCGTCGTCCGCAACCTCGCCACTGCTGTTGGCAAGGCCGGCCGAGTCTCGGCACTACCGGCCCTGCAGTCGGTGGCCAACCACGAAGACGAGCGGGTCCGGCTCGAAGTGATTCGTGCCATCGGAGCTCTAAACGCAGACGAGGCGATTCCCGGAGTGTTGGCATTCTTGGCTGATCCAAGTCCCAAGGTACGTCAGGCCGTTGCGTCTCTGCTGAGGGCAAGTCCGGCCGAAGCGGTCGTGCCGGGCATAGTGGAGGCTCTCCAAGCCGGAATCGGATCGGCAGAGGACGCCAAACGGTTGGTCAGCATCATTGCCGAACGAAGAGGGCCGGGTGTCCGCGAGGCGCTGGAATCTCTGGCCGATCGCAAGTTCGCGCTTGGCGCCTCCAAGGCAGTTCGCGAATTCGCGCGTGATGCGCTTTCGGGGTGGCCGGTATGAGCGAGTTGCTCGCCAAGAGCTTTCTCCGCGCCTTGTCGAACGCGTCGGCATGTATTGCCCGCGGTGACAACGAGGCTCGGGTAGCCGATGCCGTCGCCGCGCTCCAAGGTGCCGCCGATGTGCTGGTGGTCGGATCGGACGAAGTCGTGTTTTCGATCGTTGGCGACGCCTTCTATCTAGACCGGCAGATGCTGGCTCATGCGAGCACGGAATACGATGCGATGCTTGCGGATCTAGCGGAACGCGGGGTCGAATCGATCTCAGTGTCACGAGGCGCGTCTGCAAGCGACCTCGCCGAACTCGCAGCTCTTGTCGCCGGTGCCTTGGTCGACCTCCAAGGTGGCGGAAGTGTGCGACTCAACGAGCGCACCTTGCGTCCTTCTGACCTGGAGGTGCAGCCACTCCACGACTTGCGGAAGTCGTATTCCTTTTCGCTCGACACATTGCGTGAAGTCACTCGGGCTGGATCAATCCATCTCGACGGAGTGAGCGAGGCCGTAGATGAGCTTCTCGATGGTGGCGCGGCGGACCCGAGCTCGTCGATGCTGTTGGCCACCGTGCAGAATCACGATGAAGTCACTTACTACCACTCCGTAAACGTGTGCCTTCTGTCGATGGCCCTCGGTCGGTTCTCCGGATTCGGCCGCGAAGAGTTGCGAATGCTGGGCCTGGGAGCGCTGCTCCACGACGTTGGTCGTGTGGTGGTCGACGAGGTGGCCTTGCGAAATCCGGGCCGCCTCACGAATGAGGACTGGGCTCAGGTCCGCCTCCATCCGCAGGAGGGTGCCTCGACGATCATGGCGGCCTCCGGGTCTGGACAGGAGATCGCGGCAGTCGTGGCGCTTGAGCATCACCTTCGCCTAGACGGCAGTGGTTACCCGGAACTCGGCGGACGACAGCCTCATCTGTTCAGTCGCATAGTGTCCATCGCCGATTCCTACGACGCGATTACATCGTTCCGCCCCTACCGGCCCGCTCGCACGCCGAACGAGGCGTTGCGTATGTTGCTCCAGGGAGTCGGCACAACATACGATCCCGATTTGCTGAGACTGTTCGTTCAAATGACCGGCGAGTACCCACCGGGGTCACTGCTGTTGATCGAGGGGGGCCAGGTCGCGATGGTGACCGAGTTCGCCGAAGGCCACAAGCGCGGTCTCGTGGTGCGCTCTGCCGCCGGCGAAGTACTTGCAGTCCCGGAACCGATCGATCTTGCTGGCGTCACCATCCTTTCCCAGATGATGGCCGACGAGGCCGGTGTGGATCCTGGCTCTCTCCTGGAATCAGTGGAACACGGCGAGTCCGTCGAGCGTTAGACCTCACGCCGACCGACGTAGACACCCTTTTCCGCTTGTCCCCCTCACAGATATGATGGCGGTCCAATGGCCCTTTTGAAGAAGATCCTCAGCGCGGGCGAGGGCAAGATGATGAAGGAGCTCTCGGCAGTCGTTCAGGATGTGAACGAGTTCGAGCTCACCATCTCCACACTCTCCGACGAAGCTCTGCGTGCCAAAACCGATGAGTTCCGCGCTCGGCTGAGCGACGGCGCCAGCTTGGATGATGTTCAGGCAGAGGCGTTTGCTGTGGTTCGCGAGGCTGCGCAGCGTGTGCTCGGCCAGCGTCACTACGACGTTCAGGTCATCGGTGCGGCAGCGCTCCACAACAATGCCATTGCCGAGATGCGCACCGGAGAAGGCAAGACACTGGCATCGACGATGCCCGTGTACTTGAACGCGTTGGAAGGCAAGGGCGCACATGTGGTCACTGTCAATGACTACTTGGCCAAGCGCGACTCCGAGTGGATGGGCGGTGTTCATCGCTTTCTGGGCCTCACGGTCGGTCTGATCCAGGCCGACATGCAACCGGAGGAACGTCGTCCGGCGTACGCGGCGGATATCACATACGGGACCAACAACGAGTTCGGGTTCGACTACCTGCGCGACAACATGGCGATGGACCCCAAGTACATGGTCCAGCGGGGGCACAACTACGCGGTCGTAGACGAGGTCGATTCGATCCTGGTCGATGAGGCGAGGACGCCGCTGATAATCAGCGGGCGAGTGGGAGAGAGTGCCAAGTGGTATCGCGATTTTGCCCGCATCGTGGTGAGGATGCACGAAGAGGCTCATTACGAGGTGGACGAGGGAAAACGCCAGGTGATCACGACTGAAGACGGGGTGACCCAGGTCGAACGATTCCTCGGTGTCGACAATATGTACGACCACACCAATGTCGACTTGATCCATCACTTGGATGCCGCTCTCAAGGCGAAAACGCTCTACAAGCGCGATATCGACTACGTCGTGGCCAATGGCGAGGTGAAGATCGTCGACGAGTTCACCGGGCGGATCCTCGAGGGGAGGCGCTACAGCGAGGGTCTACACCAGGCGATCGAAGCTAAAGAAGGGGTGCGGATCAAGGAAGAGAACCAGACACTGGCAACGATTACGTTGCAGAACTACTTCCGTCTCTACGACAAGCTCGCCGGTATGACGGGAACTGCGCTCACTGAGGCAGGCGAGTTCAACGAGATTTACGGTCTCGAGGTGGTGGTCGTCCCGACCAACATGCCGATCGCCAGGTCCGACGAGCCGGACCTGGTCTACATGACCGTGGAGTCCAAGTTCAAAGCTCTGACCGAAGACCTGGTGGAGCGTCACGCCAACGGCCAGCCGGTGCTCGTCGGCACCATCAGCATTGACAACTCCGAGCGGCTCTCGGCAGTGCTCAAGAAGCGGGGGATCCCTCACGAGGTGCTCAATGCCAAGCAGCACGAGCGAGAGGGCACGATCATCGCTCAGGCAGGTCAACTTGGCGCCGTCACGGTGGCCACGAATATGGCAGGTCGAGGTGTTGATATTCGTCTCGGCGGAAATCCCGAGGCAAGAGCTGCTCAAGAGGTGCGCAAACGCGGCTTGGAACCGGACCAGCCGGATTACCAAGCCGCCTATGACGAGGCCTTCTCAGCGGTGCAAGCAGAGACTGAAGCCGAGATGGCGAGGGTGATCGAGTTGGGTGGTCTGTACGTGCTCGCCACCGAGCGCCATGACTCCCGTCGTATCGACAACCAGTTGCGAGGCCGTTCCGGTCGTCAGGGCGATCCTGGTGAATCCCGCTTCTACCTTTCCCTCGAAGACGACTTGATGCGTCGGTTCGCAACCGACCGCGTGCAGTCGATCATGCAGCGGCTGAAGATTCCCGATGACGTACCTATCGAAGCAAAGATGGTCAGCAACGCCATTGAACGTGCTCAGCGGCAGGTGGAATCGCAGAACTTCGAAATTCGCAAGAACGTACTCAAATACGACGAGGTGATGAACCTGCAACGCGAGGTCATCTACGACTGGCGTCAGCGGGTACTGACCGGTCGCGACACCGAGGAACTCGTGCGCGACTGGATCGAGGAGGTCGTCGACATCGAGGTCAGAAACTCACTGACTGACGACCTTCCACCCGCCGAGTGGGATGTCGAGGACCTCCACAAGAGACTCACTGTGCTGTTCCCGACTCGACTTCCGCCCAACAATCTCATTGAACCTCGAGACGAGGTCGAGGACGTCGTCCAGAGGGTGGGTGCCGACGCCCAGGAGCTGTACACGGCTCGAGGAGAGCAACTCGGCGAGACGCTGCTGAGAACACTTGAACGCACCGTGGTTCTTTCGATAGTCGACAACAAATGGCGCGAGCAGCTGGCCGAGCTCGACTATCTGAGATCTGGCGTTGGACTCCGCGCCATGGGCCAACGTGATCCTCTGACGGAGTACCAACGTGAGTCCTACGACATGTTCGCCGACATGGTCGATGGCGTAAAGGTGGACAGCGTGCGGTACCTGTTCCACTCCCAGATCGTTGAGCAGCAGAACAAACCTGATCCCGTCGTCCGATTGGGCGGAACCGGGGGAGCTGCTTTCAAACGCCAGGCCAAGGTGGGCGACAAGATCGGCCGCAACGATCCCTGCCACTGTGGGAGCGGCAAGAAGTTCAAGAAGTGTCACGGGGCGGCGGCCTGACTACAGAACACTGAGTACCCAGTAATCAGTACTGAGCCGGCATCGCTACTGGCTACTGGCTACTGGCTACTCTCCCTGCACGATGGACCAGGAACCCAAAGCCGCCATTTCATCCCTCAGGGTGCGTCTCGACGACGCCAGGAGGTTCCTTTGACGTCGTCGGGAAGCTCGACGCTCTCAAAGGCCTGAGAGAGCAGGCGGCAGAACCAGATCTGTGGTCGGACCAGCAGCGCGCCCGCGCCGTGACTCGGACGCTCTCGAGGTATGAGGGTGTGATCGAACTCGTTGATCGACTTGCTGGTTCCATCGACGACGCAGAGGTTCTGCTTGGCCTCGCCGCAGAGGAGAGCGACCCCGGTGCCGCAGCAGAGGTCCTGACCGAACTCGAGGCCGTCGAGACGGAAATGGCGGATCTCGAGCGCGAGAGCCTCTTCTTTGGCGAGTACGACGATCGACCGGCGATCATGAGCATTCACGCCGGGGCCGGGGGCGTCGATGCTGCCGATTGGGCCGAGATCATGTTGCGTATGTACCTGCGCTATCTGGAGCGACGCGGCTTCCAGGTCGAGGTCGATGAGTTCCTCCCCGCCGAAGAGGCAGGCATTCGGTCGGCGACGATCACCGTGCGCGGTGAGCACGCCTATGGCATTCTCGAGAGCGAGCGCGGGGTGCACCGACTGGTGCGGATCAGCCCATTCGATTCTGCGTCGCGCCGACACACATCGTTTGCCGGAGTAGACGTGATCCCAGAGGTCGAAATCGAAGAAGTCGAGATCGACCCTGAGGATCTGCGCATCGATGTATTTCGATCATCGGGTGCCGGTGGTCAGCACGTCAATGTGACCGACTCGGCCGTTCGTATTACCCATGAACCGACCGGGCTCGTGGTGGCGTGTCAGGCGGAGCGGTCTCAGCTGCAGAATAGAAACCGGGCGATGGCGCTGCTGGCGGCCAGGCTCGCCGAAAGAGCCCGCGAAGAGCGACTCGATGAGATTGACGAAATCCGCGGGGAACAAGGCGAGGCGGCATGGGGTCGTCAGATCCGGTCCTATGTTCTGCAGCCGTACCAAATGGTCAAGGATGTTCGGACCGACTTGGAGGTCGGGAACATACAGGGAGTCCTCGATGGAGACCTCGAGCGATTCTCTGACGCCTACCTGCACTGGCGGCGGGCCAACACTGGCAAGTGAGTGGGCACGGAGATGCATAGAACTAAAGCGACCCCCTAGTAATCTCGCCCTGGGCGTCGAGCGATTGACCGGCGTCAAGCAATGATTCGCGAGACCCCGCAGAGTCCACACCCCCAAGAGGTCTGATGATCCGGCTGCAGGACGTGTCCAAGGTGTACGACGGTGCCACCGTCGCGGTCAGCGATGTGTCGCTCGACATTCCGAAAGGTGAATTCGTCTTTCTCGTCGGGCCATCGGGTTCTGGCAAGTCGACTCTGATCCGGCTGATGCTGCGACAGGAACTCCCCAGTCAGGGCGCGATCTGGGTTGCCGGTAAGCAAACGACCAAGCTCCCTTCGTGGAAGGTACCTTTGCTGAGACGGTCTCTGGGAACTGTCTTTCAGGACTTCAAACTTCTTCCCAGCAAGACTGTGTACGAAAACGTCGCGTTTGCTCTCGAGGTGATCGGACGCCCCAAACACGTAATCCGTAGCCAGGTCCCGCAGGTTCTGAAGCTGGTCGGGCTTGCCACCAAGGCAGATCGTCTCCCCACCCAGCTCTCGGGGGGAGAGCAGCAGCGTGTCTCGATCGCCCGCGCCTTTGTGAATCGCCCGTTGATCATCCTCGCCGACGAGCCCACGGGGAACCTGGACCCAGCCACCTCGGTGGGAATCATGCGTCTGCTCGACCGAATCAACAGGACCGGTACGACGGTCGTAATGGCGACTCACGATCACGCAATCGTCGATGCCATGCGACGTCGGGTGATAGCTCTGGAGCGCGGCAAGGTTGTGAGAGATCAGACGCGAGGGGCCTACGAGACCGGTGACCAAACTCAGGACGACATCTAGTCATGCGATTCCAGTATTTGCTCGGTCAGGCGATCGCCAATTTGAAGAGGAATGTCCTCATCGTCTTTGCTGCTGTTGTCTCGGTGTTGGTCATGCTGACACTTGTGTTCGGGACGATCGTCTTGCGGTGGTCGATAGACCAGGACATCGGGCGATGGGACGACAACGTTCGAGTGATCGCGTTCCTCAGCGACGATCTCGCCCTGGAAGAGATCGATGAGCTCCAGCAGGACATTCAGGGTTGGGAGCAAGTCGAGGGGGTCGAGTACTTCTCCAAGGCTGAGGCTCTCGACGAATTCCGTGAGCTGTTCGCCGACCAGCAGTCACTTGTCGATGTCGTAGAGGAGGATCCATCGATTCTCCCTGCCTCGCTGCGAATTCGACCCGGGGCGGCCGCCGACTATTCGGCGATAACCGACCGGCTGGTGGTCATTCCGGGAATCCGAGAGGTGTCGGCTGCCGATGAAGCGATAGATGCCCTCGTGGCGCGGTCGGAGCGACTCCGTACATTTGCGGTCTGGATCGTGGTGGTGTTGGGCGGAGCGGCGATCGTGCTGATTGCCAACACGATTCGCATCGCTATCTTCGCCCGCCGCGATGAGATCGGGATCATGAAGCTCGTTGGGGCCAGCAACTGGTTTGTCCGAATCCCGTTCTTTCTCGAGGGCATCATGGAGGGGTTTGTTGGTGCCGTGCTGGCGGTAGCGCTTGTGTGGGGTGTCAGCGGCTCGATCGCTGAGCTCTTTTCCACGTCTACTGACCCCGGCGCCTTGACGGTGCCTGTCGACTTCTTGATGCGCAACGGACTCCTCATCCTCGGCTTCGGGGCCGGTACCGGGCTCCTGGGAAGCGCCTTTGGGATGTGGGGATTCCTCCGAGACTGATGCGACGCGTTCTGGTGCCGGCTGTTGCTGTCATCGTTTCTCTTCTCATTTCGAGCCCGGCCGGGGCCGATCTGTCGTCCGATCTTGATGAGGTCTCCGGCCAGATTGATGAGTTGGAGGCTGCGATCGAATCCGCGCAGGGTGCGCGTACCGATTTCGCAGCGTCTGTCCTCGAGACGGCGCGTCAACTCGAACTCGTGGCCGCAGAGTTGCTGGAATCCGAAGAGCGGCTCGCCGATGTGGACGCGGCCATCGTGTCAACCGAGGCCTTGCTGGTCGATCTCACCGAGATCATGGACGCACGTCGAGGGGTGATTCTTCGCCTTCAGGCCGATGCGGCTCGAGAACGGCAGGCGGCATTCGACCGGGCAGTAGACCTGTACATGGCGGCGCATGCCGATGCATCGGCCGCGTTCGTCGGAGGTGACACTCCGGATGCAGGAGTGGGTGTCGTATATGCCGACCGAGTCCAAGGTGTCGCAGATCAGGTGATTACTGAGTATGAGCTCCATCGATTCCAGGAGACCCAAGAGGTGGCGCGGCTCGAGAACGAGGAGACGCAACAGCAGGCGCACGCACAGCAACTACAGATTCAGTTGGCCGAGCGTGAGGCGAACGCAGCCGAGGTGGCGGCTCGGGTAGCCGATGTGCAGGCACAGCTAGCTGATCAAAGAGCGGTACTGGCGCGGATGGAGCGCGAGATCGACCATTTCGAAGGTGAGATTGCCGACCTTGCCCGCGAAGAGGAACTGATCCGCGTCCTCATTGAGCAGGAACAGACTGCCGACGGGGAAGCCCCCGGATTCCTTTTGCGCCCTGTTCCCGGTGCCGTGTCGAGCGGGTTCGGCTGGCGTATCCACCCGATATATGGAGACTCCCGGCTGCACACCGGCTGGGATCTGAACGGTTCCTGCGGCCAGCCAATCGTCGCCGCAGCCGATGGCCGTGTCTTTTTTGCCGGTTGGAAGGGAGGCTATGGGAACGCCGTCATGATTGATCATGGGGGAGGCCTGGCCACGCTCTACGCCCATCAGTCGTCGATGGGCGTGGCATATGACGAGCAGGTCACCACCGGGCAGGTGATTGGCTGGGTGGGCACCACGGGGACCTCCACAGCATGCCATATCCACTGGGAGGTCCGAGTAAACGGAGACCCGGTCGACCCGTCGCCGTTCGTCTGATGGCTACCAAGAACATCGCCACCAATCGGCGGGCTCGTTTCAACTACGAGATCACCGACACCTACGAAGCCGGGATCGCCCTGGTCGGATCCGAGGTGAAGAGCCTCCGTGCCGGTCAGGCCGATCTGAAGGATTCATACGCCTCGGTTCAGGGCGGCGAGATGTGGCTGATCGGAATGCGCATCTCCCCATATGAGTACGCCCGCGACGGAGGTCATGAGCCCGAGCGGGAACGCAAGCTTCTTCTCCACAGGCGCGAAATAGACAAGATCGGCTCCTTGCTTGCCGAAAAGGGTCTATCGCTGCTCCCTATGCGCCTCTACTTCAAGGACGGCAAGGTAAAGGTCGAGCTGGGTCTGGGCCGGGGCAAGGCGCAGCGGGACAAGCGCGAAACGCTAAAGCGCAGACAAGCCGATCGCGAGATGGAGCGAGCGATGCGTCAACGGAGTCTCGATTAGGCGGTCGTCACGGCTAAGGAATGCTGTTGCGTCCGCCGATCGTTGTATCTTGTACATGCGCCGCCTGGCGCAACCCCTTGGGGGTGACATGGTTTCGACTTTGAGGGTTGACGTGTCGGAAGCGAGCCGAGGTCCCCGGAGTCCTCGTTAAAGAGCCGGGAAACAAACACAAGTGCCGAAGAACACTTCGCACTAGCTGCCTAACTAGAGCAGCTCGTCCGTCTGGAGGGTTCCCCTCTCACCAGGTCCGGGCGCCGCAATAGGGGATGCTCCCGCCGGGATGCCGGGACTGGCGGGCCAAGACCAACTCCGGCTAGGGCGCAGGATCACCCGCCGATAGGGCCCTGCGTTTCGAAGCTCGCTATCGGCTGCGCTCGGAGATGCCGACGCTGAAGCCTCAGAGGACCGGGGTTCGACTCCCCGCACCTCCAC
>CAXMOL010000100.1:0-9988 GCA_964194935.1 uncultured Kiloniellaceae bacterium | reverse complement strand
CCCGATCTACCAGACATCAACCTTTGAGTTCGAGAGTGCAGCTGCCGGCAAGCGGGCGTTTCAGCTTGCCTATGGCCTCGACACCGCCAATGCGGAAGAAGAACGGGACCTCATCTACTCCCGGATCAACAATCCTGACCTACAAATCGCTGAGGAGCGCATTGCTTTGTGGGACGGAGCCGAGGAGGGACTTCTGTTCGACAGTGGGATGGCGGCTATCACCACCACGCTGTGGTCGTACCTGCGACCAGGCGATGTGCTGCTGGCCAGCACCCCGATCTACGGTGGGACTCATCACTTCATCGAGACGATCCTCTCCCAATTCGGGATCGAAGTGATCAGATTCGATCTCAACACACCTGCGGACGAGATCTCGAGACGGGTCGAGCAGGCGGACGGCCAACTCGGCCTCATCCTGCTCGAGACTCCGGCCAACCCGACTAACGATCTAGTTGATATGGCCGAATGTGTTCGGTTTGCTGCCGAGCACTCCACTCCTGAGCGCAAGGTTCCGGTGGCGGTCGACAACACTTTCCTGGGACCGGTGTTTCAGAGTCCCCTCGAACACGGAGTCGACATCGTCCTGTACTCGGCCACGAAGTACCTAGGCGGTCACAGCGACCTGATTGCCGGAGCCGCCACCGGCTCCAAGGAGGTCATGGCGCCACTCAAGGAGATGCGGATAATGCTCGGGACGATGACGAGTCCCTTTGTCGGGTGGCTGCTGCTGAGGAGCCTCAAGACGCTTCGGATTCGGATGGACAAACAGGCCGAAAACGCACAGGTCGTCGCTGACTACCTGCGTGGCCACGACAAGGTCAAGCGGGTCAATTGGCTCGGACACATCGATGAGGGGCACCCCAATTGGGAGCTCTATCAGCGCCAGTGCAAGGGTCCCGGTGCGATGGTCGCCGTCGAGTTGGAAGGTGGGGAACTGGAGGCGTATCGCTTCCTCGACGCCCTCGGGCTAATAAAGCTGGCGGTCAGCCTCGGCTCGGTGGAGTCACTCGCCGAGCACCCGGCGACCATGACCCATTCGGCTGCGAGCGCCGAAGAGAAGGAGGCGTTCGGGATCACAGACGGCCTGGTGCGTCTCTCGGTTGGGATCGAACACTCCGACGACCTTCTCCTCGACCTGGAACGGGCGCTAAAGGCCGTGTGATTGATCGGGGTGGATTGGCTCCGATGCTGCGCGCTGGCACAATCGCACTTCAGTGACTGACGCTTCAGTGTTCATATTGGAGGCACCCGGACCATGAACCTCACCGTCTGCGAGCTTCCGCACGACCCGGAGCGGCGCTCCGATGCCTGGCAGGGCCTCGTCGAACATTGCGCGGCCAACGATTCTGATGTGGTGCTCCTGCCCGAGATGCCGTTTTCGGTGTGGCTGGCGGCTACCAAAGAGGTCGACGCAGCGAGATGGGCCGACTCTGTTGCCGAGCATGAGCTGTGGATGGAACGGCTTGGTGAATTGGGTGCCGTCACCGTTCTCGGAGCCCGCCCCATCGTCGCCGAAGGGACACGCCACAACGAGACATTCGTGTGGGAGGAAGGCGCCCACCGCCCATCCCACCGCAAGTACTACCTGCCCGACGAACACGAGTTCTGGGAGGCGACTTGGTACCACCGTGGCGACGGGTCCTTTCCGGTGATTCAGACCGCAGCGGGTGCCGTTGGATTCCTGGTGTGTACCGAGGTCTGGTTTACCGAACACGCAAGAGCCTTTGGCCGGGACGGGATCGTGCTGTTGGCGACGCCGCGAGCGACCGAGTGGTCGAGCCGCGACAAGTGGCTCGCCGGTGGCCGCGCTGCCGCCGTCATGTCGGGTGCCTTCTCCATGTCGAGCAACCACAGCGGGACGGATGCGATCGGTATTCGCTGGGGAGGCCTCGGTTGGATAATCGATCCCGATGGAGACGTCCTGGCAACGACCTCGGAAGAGGAACCGTATGCGACAGTGACGATCGATCCGATCGACGCTGAGCGAGCCAAATTCACCTACCCGCGCTACGTAGATGAATAGACGCCGTCTAACAGCGAGCTTCGGGCTGATGGTTGCCGCGGTGGCAATGGCGGTGTTGCTCGGAGCCTGTGCTGATTCTTCGGGGACCACGACCGTCTCGATAGGCGTGGTGACCTCGACCACGCCTCCGGCGATTTCGGTCGTCACCCCGCCGACGACCGATGGTGTGACACCTCAATCCTCGACTTCCACCGTCACCTCGATGCCGGCGGTTCCGCTTGGCGACATTGACCTCGATGTCGAGTTGGTTGCCGATGGATTCCGACAGCCGATTCTGGCGACCGCGCGGGCCGGCGACAGCCGGCTATTCGTCGTAGATCAACCCGGTGTGGTGTACGCCCTTGATCTGGAAGCCGGCTCTACCTCCGTGGTCCTCGATATCGCCGATGAGGTGCGGTTCTCAGGAGAACAGGGCCTGCTTGGAATCGCCTTCGACCCGGACGATGTCGATCGAATGATTGTTCATTACTCAGCACGTGACGGATCGACGGCGATCGTCGAGTATCGGCTTGGTGCCGCCGGTGTGGCCGACCCCGACAGCCGCACGGAGATACTTTCTCACGGTCAGCCGGCTTCCAATCACAACGGTGGAATGGTCGCATTTGGACCCGATGGGCTCTTGTTCATCGGGCTCGGTGACGGTGGGGGAGCCAATGATCAGTTCGACAACGGGCAGGATCCGACAACTCTGCTCGGCACGATTCTTCGGCTCGACCTCGACGGCGGCGATCCGTACGGCATTCCTGCCGACAATCCTTTCGTCGACGGTGTCGGGGGAGCGCCCGAGGTGTGGGCGTGGGGGTTGCGAAACCCGTGGCGTTTCTCGTTCGACGGTGCCGACCTGTGGGTGGCAGACGTCGGACAGGCTGCGTGGGAGGAGATCGATCTGCTCGATGCATCCCGGCCCGGCACCAACGCCGGATGGCCGCTGCTCGAGGGAACCCATTGTTTTCGCTTCGAGCCGTGTGACGGCGACCCGTTTACCGGTCCGATATTCGAGTACTTCCACGACGGCGGCAGGTGCTCTGTAACCGGAGGTGTCGTGTACCGAGGGGCGGCGATCCCGGAGTTGGTCGGTACTTATCTGTTCGGTGACTACTGCTCGGGAGAGGTATGGGGCCTGCGCAGCGACCCGCTCGAGACCAGGGTCTTTACCGATCCCAATGACGTGTTCCTGCCTTCGCTGGGTCCATTGACTTCATTCGGCGTGGGTCCGACCGGCGAGGTGTATCTGCTGCAATCGATCGGTCTGGTCTGGCGTTTGGTCGGCACCTAGCGGGGGTCGGCTGTGCGAGGAGCGCAGGCTTCGTCGTAGTCCGTCAGTAGCGGTAGCCGATTCTCATCCCCGCACGCAGGGCACTCGGGGTCACGCCGTAGCGAGAGCGTGTCGAATACCGCTCCAAGGGCGTCGTAGGTCAGCAGTCGACCCTCGAGGGTGTCTCCAGTGTCGAGGATCAGCTTGAGGGCCTCGGTCGCCTGGATCATTCCGATCGTGCCGGGGAGAACCCCCAGGACACCTGCCTCCGCACAATTCGGGGCCAGCTCCGGAGGCGGCGGCTGTGGGAACAGGCAGCGGTAACAAGGCCCGGAATAAGGTCGAAACACTGTCGCCTGCCCCTCGAACCGGTAGACAGATCCGTGGACCACCGGGATTCGCAGGTGCAGCGAAGCATCGTTGAGTAGGTATCTGGCCGGGAAATTGTCGGCGGCGTCGATCACCACGTCGTATCCCTCGAGGAGAGACAAAGCATTGTCGGCGGCCAGGGCGACCCGGTGTTGTTCGACGGCTACGCCCGGGTTGAGGCGCCCGATGGCGATTGCAGCCGACTCGACCTTGCCCATCCCGATGCGGACAGTGGCGGGGATGACCTGACGTTGCAGGTTGGTGACGTCGACGACATCTGGGTCGACCAGTCCTATCCGGCCGACGCCGGCAGCCGCGAGGTACAGACCGACGGGAGAGCCGAGACCACCCACGCCGACGATGAGGACCGACGCAGCCGCAAGGCGCTGTTGCCCTTCCCGTCCCACCCCGTCGAGCACCAGATGGCGCGCATAACGGGCCTCGTCATCTGCCGTCAGGACGGGTACTGCGGTGTCTGTCGCCGGTTCGACGCCGGGAACGATGATCGGATGGCCCTGCAGGCGCCACGCTGTCGTTCCGCCTGCCAGCGACACGACGTTTTCGAAGCCCATCGATCGCAGTGAGGCTCCCGACAGGACCGATCGATTGCCGCCGCTGCAGATCAGGACGATCTCGGCGGTCGGGTCGGGAACGATGAGCCAGATCGTTTGTTCGAGAACTCCGCGGGGGACGTGATAGGAGGTCGGGATCATTCCCCCCACCACTTCATTCGGCTCGCGAATGTCGATCATTACCGGCGGGTTGTCGAGTCGTTTGGCGAGTTCGGCTGTGCTGATCTCGGGGACCAGGTCGCGTAGGTGCTGAACCATCTCGTGATAGGTGAACTTCATTGCAACACCTGTTCCTCGATCTCGACCTCGGTGACGACCCCGGACCGGATTCGAAATGCGTTTATCGGGACCCGTTCGCCGACCGGTCCGGCGATCAGGTAGACCCAGTCTGGATCCAATGCCCCCGCTACGTCGTGGGCAGAGGGGATTGCTGCTGAATGGGGGTGGGAATGGAACGCTCCCGCTATCCGCCAACCATTCCGCTCGGCATGGCTCTGCGCTGCGAAATGCTCGGCGGGGTCGACCGTGTAGCGGCTCGGGTCGTGCTCGATGTTGGTGAGGCAGTAGGCCATGCGTAGATCATCGTCCGCATCTGACGCGATGAGCCCGCACGCCTCTTGCGGAAAGGCCCAGCGGGCATGAGTCTCGATGGCCTGACGGATCAGGTATGGAAGCATCACCTGCCCGACGCTACCGGACCGGATTCTCAAGCTCGTGCGATAACGGTGCGAATATCGTCACCGAAGTTCTCGAGTCGATCCAGAGCGCTGTTTACCTCATCGACATCGAACGGGATGAGCCGTGTGATCAGGGTGTCGATCTCGATGATTCCTTGTTCGGCCCAGGCCAGCAGTTCATCGATCTCCGATGCGAGGTGGTCGGCCGCACCAAGAATGGATGCCTCACGGCGAATCAGGTCGCGATAGGGATCGAGTCCGAATTCCTGATCCGTTATTCCAACCGCTACAGCGCGACCCCCGGGCGCCAGTGAATCGACCGCAGCCGCCATGAGTGGGGCGGACCCGACCAATTCGAGTGCTACATCGACTCCACCCGCAGAAGCCTCCATGACGGCAGCCACTACATCGCCTGCCCCGTCTATCGGTGTGGCTCCCAGGGCGGCTGCGACGTCGAGCTTTGCGGGATTGATGTCGATCGCGATCACCTCATCGACCTGCATCGCTCGGGCGAGTTGGATAGCGGACATGCCGAGTCCGCCGGCTCCGAATACGGCGACACTCATACCGGGGCCCGCCCCGCCGCGGCGCAGCGCATGCAGTGATGTCGCAGTCGAGCACATCATCACCGCGGCTGCCTCGGTCGAAACTCCGTCAGGAATGAAGTGGGCGTTTCGAGCGGGGACGGCGATCGATTCGCCATACCCTCCCTGGCGGTCGAGTCCGATCATCTGTCCCGACTCGCAGAACTGCTCGGCACCGCGTCGACAGAAGACACAAGTCCCACAGCTCACCAGGTAGTGGAGACAGACTCGATCACCGATTCGATGGGTGGTGACCGCTTTGCCGACCGCTTCTACCGAACCTGCCACCTCGTGGCCCGGGACAAGTGGAAGCGATGAGACAGGACGGGTCCCCGATTTGTAGTGGACGTCCGAGCGGCAGATCCCGGCTGCCTCTACTGAGACAACGACCTCATCGGGGCCGGGCTGGAGATCAGCCAGTTCTATGGCGACAAGCGGTGCGCCGTACTCAACGATTTGGAAAGCCTTCATCGTCTTGGAGCCTATTCACCGATCTTGGTGTCCCAGGTCCTGGCTGCGGATTTGGGGTCCTATCCATCGCTATCGTGGCGGTCGTGAACGAAACATTCTCGAACGTATTCGATACCGCAATGGAGCGCACGGTCACGATCGGGGGACCCGATGGTTCTCCCGCTGTAAAGCTCAAACTGCTCCACGCCGGCGCCGCAGCCGCCGCTGGCGTCATCTTGGCGCCGCGGGCCACGGCCATCGCCACGATCGCAGCCATGCTTAGAGGTGTGACTGTGACGATCGACGACCCGGCGCCTGCCGAGTAGCTCTTACCTTTCTACGAGCAGACCGGCGACGAACATCGTCTGAGCAGCCAGGGCGACGACTCCTGCGACGGCGAGCCCGATTTCGGCGTCGATCGTGAGCCCCACCGGGATGATTGCTCCCACCGCCCACGCCAACTGAAAGAGTGTCTCGCTGCGGATAAAGGCCGTTCCGGCCTCGTCTGCCGGCACCGATGACTGAAGCATTGCGTCGAACGCAAACTTTGCGGTGCCCCATGCCAATCCGGCCGCTGCGGCGAGGGCGGCTGCAGCCCAGATGCCGAAGAATTGAGCGGCAATGAATGCTGCCGCAGCCTCGATCGCCAGGGCCGCCACGACCATCGGCTCCTCCCGAATGCGACGTTCCAGCGTCGGACTCACGAGCGAGGCAAGTCCGTATCCGATGCCTGCGGCGACGATGAGCGCCCCAAAGTCGATCGCTCGGGCGTCTGTGCTGCGGAATTCGAATGCGAGAAGCAGCAGGAGGAATCCGTTGAGCAGCCGGACGCCTGCGGTCGCCATGCGCGACACCCGAAGCGCCCGGCGCGGCGTGGGGGGACGTGTTGGCCAGGGTGTATCGAGGATCCCCTCACCGTCGGCCTCTCGTCGAGGATTTGGCAAGCCGATCGCGGTAAAGGTCGAGACGGCGAAGAAAGCGGCTGCAAAGGCAAGAGCCACCGCGGGATCGATCTGTGCGACCAGTGCCCCGAGTGGGAGCACCACAGCCCCGGCCAATATCCCGATTCGAGCCAGTTGAGCGTTGGCACTGACCAGGGCGACCGGTTGGGCCAGAGCCACTGGGAGCAAGCTGCTCTTCGAGATTCCGTAGAGGCGGGACAGCACCAGCATCCCGAACGCCAGCGGATAGAGCCAGATCGTGGTCAGACCCAACATCATCACCACCGCCACCACCGTGCGCAGGAATGACGACACGATGATCGTTCCGCGATAGATCCCCTTGAAGCGGGAGAACACGCCTCCCAGCACCGGTGCCACCACCGCGAATGGTGCGAGCGTAAGCAAGAGATAGAGAGCGACGTTGCCTCGGGCCTCGCTCGAAGGCACGGAAAAGAACAAGGTGCCTGCCAGACCGACGGCAACCAGTGTGTCTCCAGCGACGTTTGCCGACCAGGAAACGGCCAACTGGCGGAAGGCCGGTCCGTTGCGACTAAAGACGGCGTCGACCTTTCTGGCGGCTGCCCGAGCCGTTCGTCGCGCCAAACCGGTACGGCGGGGCTGATCGCTGGGGTAAGGGGGTGGGCGTTCGCTCACACTCCCGACGCTAGCCGAGCGCGATAGTGCGGTTAAGGCCCTTGTGGAGGAAGAGAGCTCCAGCGCAGCAGACCCTGATCGTCGTAGACGGGCTCGCTGAGCGTGACCGGGTCGGGATGATCTCCTTCGGCGTCGGGTCCCGCTGCAGACAACCGCGGATTGAGGAGATCTCTGAGGTCGTCGAAGGCGTCGCTTGACTCCACGTCCGTCACTTCGGTTGTGTGGCTCACCTCGTGGCCCGGACATCCGGGCTGGGTTTCGGCATCTATGCGGATGGTGTAAGACATTGAGGCTTTGCTACAGCAGGTTGGAGGCGAGTTCGGCGAGGGGACTCCGCACGGTCTTTTCCAGCGTCACATGGCCAAAGAGAGAGTTGCCCTTCATCTTTTCGATCAGAGCCGCGGCACCGCCAAAGGGTGAGACATAGGGGTTGTCGACCTGGGTGAAATCTCCGCAGAACACGACCTTGGCGTCGGATCCGATGCGGGTCAGGATCACCTTGAGCGTCGGGAGTTCCAGGTTCTGCGCCTCGTCGATGATCACGAACTCACCGGTGATGGAGCGGCCCCGCAAGTAGGTGATCGCGGCGAGCTCCAACTCGTCGCGGTCTGTCAACTCCTCCAGTGCGTCGCGGGCGGCGGCAGGTCCTCCGCTGGAGAACAGGGCATACAGGTTGTCGTGCACCGCAGCCATCCATGGAGCCAACTTGTCGTCCAGATCGCCGGGGAGGTAGCCGACTTCCTGGCGACCGACTGCGACGAGCGGTCGGTATACCGAGACCTTTCGGTAGCGACCGGCCTCGATCACCTGCTCGAGTCCTGCGGCGAGGGCCAGGAAGGTCTTCCCGGTACCGGGCGGTCCCATGATCGAGACCGCGGGAATGTCGGGGTTCATGAGCAACTCCAGGGCGAAGGCTTGACGCACGTTCTTCGTCTCGACGCCGAAGGCACGCCTGTTTCCAGGGACTCGCACCACGGTTGGCTCAGGGGCGGTTCCGGCCACCTGGCCTACCGCCGATTGCGAACCAGCATGGAGGACAACGAACTGGTTTACGACAGCCTCGAGGCCGTGGACTTCGGCTTTGCCTTCTGAGTAGAGCTGATCGACGATTCCGGCATCGGTATCGAGTTCGATGACCCCGGAATACGACTCGTCCACTGACACGGTGTCGGCTCGGTAGTCCTGCACCGTCACCCCGAGCTGTGCGGCCTTGATGCGCAGCGCCGCATCCTTTGTCACCAGAACGGCATCGATTCCGTCGTCGGCGATCTCCATGCAGGCGGAGAGGATTCGGTGGTCCGCTGTCTTTGAGTCGAACACGTCGGGTAGACGTGGTGAACCGACCCCGTTCAACTCGATCCGGAGGGATCCGCCTCCCGGGAGATCGACCGCGGTCCGCAGCCCACCCACCTCCGAAGCACCGTTGTCCTCCAGCAGGCGGATCGCACGACGGGCGTTTGTGCCGACCTCATCCATCTGTGTCTTCTTGCGATCGAGTTCTTCGATTACGGCAAGCGGCAGCACGACATCGTGTTCTTCGAAGCGCAGGAGGGAGGTCGGGTCGGCGAGGATGACGCAAGTGTCGAGAACGTAAGTGCGCCTGGTGGGTGCGTCAGTCACCACCGGGAGGCTTGCCGGTCTCGACGGCGATTACAAGGACCCGCAGTGTTCTGGTGTGAGGGCTACGGTTCCGGCCGTGAAGGTCGCAGTGATTGGATCAGGTTCATGGGGCACTGCAGTGGCTGCAATGGTGACGAGCCGCGCCCCGACGACGTTGTGGGCTCGCCGCGAAGAGGCCGCCGCGGAGATGGAGTCGACTCGACAGAACACGGCGTACCTGCCCGGGATCGACTTGCCGGCCTCGCTCACCATCACCTCGGACCTCGCCGCGGCCGTCGAAGGTGCCGGGCTGGTTGTGGTGGCCGTTCCATCGCACGGATTTCGTGAAGTGCTCGAAGCTGCCAAAGAACTCATGGCTGCGGATGTTCGGGTCATCAGCCTCAGCAAGGGAGTCGAGCGCGGTTCGCAACTCAGAATGACCGAGGTCGCAGCAGAGGTCCTCCCGATCGAGCCGTCCCGCATCGGGGTCCTCACCGGACCGAACCTGGCGCGTGAGATCGCACTTGGGCAGCCTGCCGCAGCGGTGGTGGCGGTACCCGACGAGGTGATCGCAAATGAACTTCAGGCGCTGTTCATGCAGCCGACCTTTCGGGTCTACACCAATCTCGACGTCGTGGGGTGTGAGGCGGCGGGCGCCCTCAAGAATGTGATGGCGATTGCCGCCGGAATGGCACATGGTCTCGGATACGGAGACAACTCCAAGGCGGCACTTGTTACCAGGGCACTTGCCGAACTGACCAGGCTTGGTGTTGCCCTGGGAGGAGCCCCGCTTACGTTTTCCGGACTCGCCGGAATGGGCGACCTCGTTGCGACGTGCTTCTCAGATCAAAGTCGTAATCGGCG
>CAXMOL010000099.1:0-11799 GCA_964194935.1 uncultured Kiloniellaceae bacterium | reverse complement strand
CTCATGCTCGATGCAGTCGTCGTCGGATCCGGTCCCAACGGTTTAGCCGCCGCGGTCACGCTCGCCCAAGCCGGGAAATCGGTAAAGGTCTTCGAGGGCCATCACACCATCGGTGGCGCGACCAGGACCGAGGAACTCACCGAGCCGGGGGTGCTCCACGACGTGTGCAGTGCGGTGCATCCATTCGGCATCGCATCACCATTCCTAACGTCGCTCGACCTGGATCGCCACGGTCTGCTGTGGGCTCATCCTCCAATTCCGGTCGCTCATGCCCTCGACGATGGCGATGCAGTCCTGATCCACCGCTCCATCGACGAAACGGCTGCCGGGCTCGGAGAAGACGAGGCAACGTGGAAGGCGGTGTTCGGGCGCTTTGTTGCGGACTGGGAGATGACCGTTCGCCTGGCCACGGCCCCTCCACTACAGGCCATCCGCCATCCGATCGCCGGACTCCGTCTCGCCCGCTATGGGTTGCGATCCGGAACCCATCTGGCGGGCCGATTCACCACCGAGCGTTCTCGCGCAGTCATCGCAGGCCTAGCCGCCCACTCCGTGGTGCCGCTCGACACCACCACCGCCGGCGGAGTGGCTCTGGTGCTCGGAGCAGCGGCACACGCGGTGGGATGGCCGTTCGCCCAGGGCGGCTCGGCGACGATCACCCAAGCGCTCGCTTCGGAGCTCGAATCGCTGGGCGGCGAGATCGAAACCAATCGCTGGATCCGGCGGATGGGTGATCTTCCCGATACCCGAATCGTGCTCTTTGACACCTCACCACAGGCAGCTCTTTCGATCGCCGGGGATCGGATGACATCGAGCACCCGGCGCAAATACCGCCGTCGCCCGAAGGCGCCCGGAGCGTTCAAATTGGACATCGTGACCGACGGACCAGTCCCATGGATTAACCAGTCACTCGGTTCGGCAGGCACCATTCATCTCGGAGGCAGCTTCGAAGAGATTGCCGAAGCGGAGGCACGCACGGCAGCCGGTGACCATCCGGAACGGCCCTTCGTCCTGCTCACCCAACCATTGGTCGCCGATCGGACCCGCGCCCCTCAAGGCACAGGGGTTGTATGGGCGTACTGCCATGTTCCCAACGGGTCCACCCACGACATGACAGAACAGATCATCGGACAGATCGATCGATTCGCTCCCGGCTTCTCATCGCGAATTCGCTCGATGGCTATCCGAGGGCCGGGCGACCTCGAAGCCGGTAATCCCAATCTCATCGGAGGCGACATCACCGGAGGACCCATCTCGTTGCGGGGGGTGTTCGCCCGTCCCAAGTTCTTCAATCCGTACAAGGCGGGTGACGGGATCTACCTGTGTTCGGCGGCGACGCCGCCCGGGTCCGGGGTTCACGGCATGTGTGGGCACCATGCCGCCATGGCTGCCCTAAAAGGTCGTTAATCGATCCAAACCTTGGGGCGCTCGCGCAGCGAGCCAAACCCGTACTGATCGCAGAAATCAGTGAACCGCTCGCGAGGGACGCCTTTCCACTCCAGATCGGCGAGCGTCTCGGTCAGCGGAACGTCAAGGCGCAAGACGGCGAGGAACCGAAACAGGAGAGCCTCGGTGATGCTCGAGCGCAATGTCTCCACCAGGCGTTCGGCTCCCCTGACGGTTACCTCCCACAAGTCGGCCTCGAGCGGGATCCGTTCGATGTGTCGGTATTTGGCAAGCACGAGCGAAGCCGACTTTGCCCCCCACCCCCTTACTCCCGGGAACCCGTCGGCCGTGTCACCCACCAGACCCAGATAGTCGGGAATCGACTCGGGCGCGACGCCGAACTTCTCGAAAACTCCGGCCTCGTCGATGAATGCCTTCTTGCGACGATCGAACCCGACGATCTTCTGTCCGATGATGCACTGGGTCATGTCCTTGTCTGGACTCATGATCACAACCTGCTCGACCTCGTCGGCAAACCGGGCGGCGGCCGTCGCCAATGCGTCGTCGGCCTCGTACTCATCCATCCGCCACACCGGAACCCCCAGCACCTCCATCGCGTCCTCCACGATTGGGAATTGCGCCAGCAATTCGGGTGGGACGCCTGCCTCGGATTTGTAACCGTCATAGAGGTCGTTGCGGAACGAACGAATCTCGCTGTCGAAAGCGGTACCAAGGTGAGTGACGCCATCCTCCTGCAGCAGATTGAGGGTGCTCATCATCACCCCGTGAACCGCACCGATCTCACCGCCGTTCGGAGCCTTGCGCGGAGGAGCCCCGAAGTACGAGCGAAACAGCTCGTAGGTGCCGTCGAGAAGATGCAACTTGGGCATTGCCTAAATGGTACGGGAAGAAGGGTCTTCAGTCTTCAGTCGTCGGTCATCAGTAGGGAAGGAACCAGCGAGGTCAAGGGGTTGCCATCTGTGGGCATCGTGTCACTTCTGATTCATCCGCTACTTCAAGACGCTCCGGGTGTGGCAACGAGCCCAAGATCTAGTCGTGGTTGTTTACAAAGTGACGTCCGGCTTCCCGGTTGAAGAACGGTTCGGGCTCCAGTCCCAAATGCGGCGCGCCGCCGCCAGCGTTCCAAGCAACATCGCAGAAGGGGCGGCTCGGCAAAGCCGCGCGGACTACGGACGCTTCCTCGACATCGCCGTCGCTTCGATCAGCGAACTCGAGTCTCAGCTCGAATTGGCGCACCGCCTCGGATTCCTCGACGGAGAGGACTCCCACAGGGTTCAAAAGGAATCCCGCGAGATCCGAGCGATGCTTGTCTTGCTCAGGCGTCGGGTTCTCTCTGGCTGAAGACGGAAGACTGAGGACCGACGACGTTCCTCAATCCCCCGACTTCCAGTCGGAAACACTCGGTCGTACGCTCGTCCGGTGACCATGGTTGCACCACAGACCCGCCGCTGGATGAAGCCGCTGTACTTTCTGCTGGGGTTGGCATCACTTGCGGTCGGGCTGGTCGGAATCATTCTCCCGTTGGTCCCCACGACCGGTCCACTATTGATCGCCGCGTTTGCCTTTGCCCGCTCGTCTGACCGGCTCCACGATTGGCTCATGAACCACCCCCGCTTTGGTCGATTCATCACCGATTTCCAATCCGGGCGCGGCATTCCGACCAAGACAAAGGTGCTCGCCGTCGTCGCTATGACCGCTGCATTTACCTACTCGGTCGGATGGGTAGTCCCAACCACCATCGGCAAGGGCCTGGTGGCAGCAGTCGGAGTTTGGGCGATCTGGTACGTGCTGCATATGCCGACCAGTCGACCCGAGTAGCACATCACTACGCTCGCCTCTGTGAGCATCAAGCGTTGGATTCCTCCGGTAGTCGTCGGCGACAGTCGCTTCGAGAGCGGGCTGTTCTCCAACCGGTGGACACTGCTGCGCGATTCGGAACCTCTTGCCGAAATGCATCGCGACCCGTCCCGACTTGTCACCAGCGGATCGTTCTCCAACGGAACCACTTTCCATCTGACTCCCGACGGTTGGGGCACCGTCGTGATGGAGGTTGACGACGTCGAGCTCGCCCGAATCGATCGCCGCTCCTGGTGGGGGCGCCGGTGGGAGATCAGCGGTACCGGATTTGCTTGCGATCTGACATCCGATCGAATGCCCCGCCGCTGGAGCTTCCGCATCGGAGGGCAGCCCATCGGACGACTTGCCGGGAGCCTGATGTCATACAACAAACTCGAGGTGCATACCGACATTGCCACCCCGGTTCACGCCCTGGTGCTTGCCTGGCAAGTGTTGGCACGACCATGGGAGCAGGCGGCCGCACCCCGCACCTTGGTCCCAGAACGCACTGCATCCGGTTGACCGATCCTGTCATCTCCGTCGCCGAGCTGCTCGAATTGGAGCCGGCTCCCGCCTTGGCAGACGTCCGCTGGTACCTCGGTGAGCCGGACAGGGGTCTCGCTGAATTCGAGTCGGCGCACATACCGGGTGCGATGTACGTCGACCTCGACACCCACCTGAGCGCGAGGCAAGGGCCGGGCAGACACCCACTGCCAACCCGTCAGATATTCGCTTCGACGATGGGATCGCTGGGATTCGGCGATGCCGATCTCATCGTCGCCTACGACGATCGGGGCGGCGACATCGCGGCCCGTTTGTGGTGGATGTTGCGTGACATCGGGCACAGCGAGGTTCGTGTTCTCGATGGAGGCATCACCGCGTGGCAAGCGGCCGGTCAAGACGTGACCTCCGCGTCAATCCCCCGCCCCGCCACAACCATGACCGTCCGACAGTCCGAAACTCGACGCACCGACCGCACCGAGCTCGAGTCGCAGCTCGGAACGGTCAACCTGCTCGATGCGCGCGCTCCGGAGCGATATCGCGGCGATGAAGAGCCGATCGATCCAGTGGCAGGCCACATCCCCACCGCACTGAGCGCATCGACGACGGACAACCTCAACCCAGATGAGACCTTCCTGGCCGCACAGGATCTCCGAAAGAGGTTCACCGCCCTGGGCGTCGGCGGAGATCAGGACACGGTCGTCTACTGCGGCAGCGGGGTCACCGCATGTCACAACGCCCTCGCCATCGTGCGCGCTGGTCTTCCCGAGCCGACTCTCTACCCGGGATCATGGAGTGACTGGGGTTCGAGCGGCGGCGAGGTCGCGATGGGAAGCGAGCCCGGAAGTCCAGAGTCTTGAGTCCCCACTCCTAAATCACCGCCGTGCCGGCACTCCAGTCCGCATACAGAGCGGCGTAGACGCCGTCTTTGCGGAGCAGTTCGACATGGGAGCCACGCTCAACCAGCCTGCCCTGATCGAACACCAGCACATCGTCGGCGGCCTCTGCCGTCGCCAGTCGGTGGGCGATGGTCACCGAGGTCCGACCGGCGGTCAGGCGATCAATCGCCCCCCGCAGGGTCACATCGAGTGCCGGATCGACAGCCGAGGTGGCCTCGTCGAGTAGAAGCAGGTCCGGACTCGAGATCCAGGCTCGCACCAAGGCAACCAGTTGGCGTTCTCCGGCAGACAGGCTTGATCCGCGCTCTCCGACCGGAGTTTGGATTCCTTCAGGCAGCTGCCCGAGCCAGTCGTCCAACGCCAGTTCGTGGAAGGCCGCCGTCACCTCCTCGTCACTGGCACCAAGACGTCCGTAGCGCACGTTGTGGGCGATCGTGCCGGTAAACAGGAAGCCTTCCTGAGGGACAAAGGCCACACGCCTGCGCAGGCTGCGCTGGCCCACCCGGCGAAGATCAATACCACCGATTTTGATTACACCTCGATCCGGATCGAGCAGACGTACCAGCAGCTTGGCGAACGTCGTCTTGCCTGAGCCGGTGGCGCCGACGACCGCTACCCGCGACCCGGGAGCCACTTCGAGGTCCACATCGGACAACACTTCGGGGCCCTCGATGTATTTGAAGCCAACCTGCTCGAACACAACATCGAGCAAACCCGCGGGAATATCGACCGGATCGACGGCTTCGGGAATCTCGACCGGGGCATCCAAGCTCTCCACCACCCGACGCAACCCAGAAGCAGCGTTCTGTGCAAAGTCCAGAATTTCGACGAGGGTCTGCACCGGAGCAATCAGCAGATTCACCAGGAAGAGAAACGCCAGCAGCACTCCAACAGTTATGCCCTGATCGGGGCCCATCAACAACCCGACCACCACCACGACCGAGGTGAGCGCGGCCGCAAAGAGCTCCGAAGTAGCGAACAGGACATTGCCGAAATGGGCCGCCTTGAATTCGGCTCGGAACCGTTCCTCGAGGCTTTCTTCGACCCGCTCCAATGTCGCCTGCTCGGCACCGTGCGCCCGGACAGCCGGAAGGGCATTGATCGCCTCACCCATGACCGCCAGGCTGTCAGCGACACGCTCTCGCACCCGGTCGTAGCGTTTCCGCAAGATCCGCTGCGACCAGATGAGACTGGCGGCGTAGATCCCGACTCCGACCAGCACAATCAGGGCCAACCGCCACTCGTAAACGGCCATTACCACGAGTGAAACGATGACCTGAGTGCCGTTGATCAGAAACATCACGCCGCCCCACTCGAGGAACTCCTGGAGCGTCGACAGATCCGAAGTCACCCGCGAAACGAGTGCGCCCCTGCGTTCGGTCTCGACGTGGAGCACCGACCGCCGGAACAAGTGAGCAAACACCGAGACCCTGAGTTCAGAGAGACCGGTCGAGGCCTGGCGCACCAGACGCACCAACCCCGCTCGGGTCAAGAAACCTCCAGCCACGACCACCACCATCCCGATCCCGACAGCCGACGCCACCCCACCCACATCGACCTGGCCAGAACCGACCACATACCGATCGAGCGTTTGCTGCACAATGACGGGGATCAGGATCTGAGCTGCGGTTCCGCCCAGGTTGAACAGCAGCACCACCCAGAGACGATGGGCAATGACAGGAGCCTCGACGACGGCTCGCCGCATCGCGGCAAGAGTCGAGATCCCCGCGACCTCGGTGGTCATGCGCCACCACCGGCTCGGGCGGCCGCCTCATGCTCATAGGCCTGAACGAGCCTGGCGTATCCAGGCTGCGATTCGAGCAGGCTGGTGTGGTCGCCCTGCGCGATCACCCGTCCCTCATCGACGAAGATCACTTCATCGGCCAGCCGGATCGACGACGGGCGGTAGGCAACGATCAAGATGGTCGAGGGGAGAGCCGCTGACCGGAGCCGACGCAGAATTTCAGCCTCAACCGACGGATCCACCGCCGAAGTCGCGTCATCCATGATGAGGACCCGCGGATCTCTCACCAGGGCCCTGGCCAGGGCGATCCGCTGACGCTGCCCTCCGGATAGCGACGCGCCACGCTCACCGAGCCGTGTGTCGTATCCCTCGGGCAGTTCTTCGATGAATTCATGGGCACCCGCCAAAGTTGCGGCGTCATGCACCCTGTCCAGAGGAAGATCGACACCCATGGTGATGTTCCCCAACGCGGTGTCGTCAAACAGAAACGCCGTCTGTGCAACGTGGGCGACCTCGCGCGACAACTCGTACCGGGCGAAGTTCCGCACGTCGCGTCCGTCGATCAGGATTCGGCCCGTTCCCGGATCCCACAAGCGGGCCATCAAAAGGGTAAGGGTCGTCTTCCCCGAGCCGGTCGGCCCGACGATCGCCACAGAACGACCAGCCGGTACGTCGACTACGACACCGCTGAGAACCATCTCGTCGATCTCGTAGCCAAACTCGACGTCATCGGAGTCAACAGATGCCGCACCCGACTCAGGGTCGGCGACTACTCCCCCATACTCCACTAGTTCGTCTGCATCCAGCACCGAGGCCACTCGCTTCCACGACGGGATCGCCACCGCCAGGTCGAACAGGACGAAGGCTATGAGCTGGATCGGAAACGAAAGCAACGCGAGCAGATACAGCGACGTCACTATGTCACCGGTAGTGATCGCTCCGGCATCGACTCGAGCCGCACCCACCCACAGCACGATCAGGCTCACTGCCGGGATAAGCGTCACGATGATGGTTCGATAGGTCTCCCATTTGACGCCCACATAAATGGCGCGATCACGCAGCTCGTCGGACTCGATGCGGAGACGCTCGGTCTCATAATCCTCACGCCCAAGCGCCTTAATAGTCAGTGCTCCGTCAAAGCTCTCATGGGCAGCGCCGGCCACCACACCCAACTGCGTCTGAATGCCCTCCCAGTGCGGATAGAGGCTCATCGCGGCTCGAGCCTCGATATAGACGATGAGCGTCATTCCCCCGAGAGCGACAAGTCCGAGCCACGGGTCGAGCAGCGCCAGCAGGACCACGGTCCCGATGATGAGCAAAGAAACGCCCGTCGCAAACGGGAGAGGAGCAAGCACTGTGGTGCTGCGTTGGGTGTCGTTGTCGGCAATGGACAACAGATTGCCTATCGACTGGCTGTCAAACCATGCCAACTCCAGATCGAGTTGATGACCGATCAGCTGACCGCGCAGAGTCTGCTGATTCCGAAACTGGAGCCAGCCGGCTGAGGTTCGACGCAGGACGATCGCCGCGGCCTTCCATATAGCGATTGCGACTATCGCCAGGACGATCGCCGGGATCTTCTCCGATGCAGGCACGCCCTCGGTCAACACCGGCAGGACTGCGGTGTCGGTGATCCAGCCGATCACCACCGAGGTGGCGATGATCGCTGCGGCGAACAAGGTCGCTCCGGTTACCGCAAGCGCAAACGCCCAAGGCTGGGCCTTGATAAAGCGAGAGACGATGCGGAGACCGCCGCCGATGACCTCGCGTGCGGTTGCCGGCATTGCAGTAGGAGGAGTCACGAAGAAGAAGGATAGGAAGGTCAGGAAGTCAGGACTCTGAAAGGCCCAACGCCGCCTCGGCTCTCTCCAACCTCTGGCCCCCGCGCAGCACCGGGGCGAATAGGTCTCCGTGACGAGAAAGACGATCCCACACCGTGGAGATGGTGAAGGAGGCGGGATCGACCGTTTCGACTTCCGGCCACAGCAGCGGAGTCGACACCGGAGCACCCGGTCGAGGACGCACCGAATAGACCGATGCAATCGTCTTGCCACCCACGTTCTGGTTGTGGTCGATGAATACCCGACCGGCGCGCTTGGGAATATCCCATTCCATCGTCGCCAAATATGGGTCGGCGCCGACGATGAGCCCGCCGATCGCTTCCACGAACCGTCGCACCCTCCGGTACTCGAACTCCGGTTCGATGGGGACGTATATGTGTAGTCCGGTTGCGCCCGATGTCTTCGGGTATCCGGCCAAGCCGAGACGCTCCAAGGCGACATTCACCAGATGGGCAACTCTCACAACCTGGTCCCACGAGGCGCCGTCGGCCGGGTCGAGATCAAAGATGGCGAAATCGGGTCGATCGGGCGCCATTACCCGGCTCAACCAGGGATGGATCTCGATCGCGCCGAGATTGGCTATCCACATCAGCGCTTCGGCATCAGGAGCCGTGACGTAGTCGATTGCCTCGCCACGATGCTCTGAGGGAAGGGGAAACGTGGGGAGCCAATCGGGGGTATGAGACGGCGCCTGCTTTTCGTAGAACCATTCCCCTTCGGCGCCGTCGGGGAATCGGGCCAACACAATCGCTCGGTCCGCCAGATGCGGTAGCAACAAAGGCGCAACTGCCCGGTAATAGGTGATGAGGTCGCCCTTTGTGTAGCCGTCGACGAAGAACTGCTTGTCGACGTTGGAGAGGCGCAATGGCCGATCGCCACCGACCAACGGAAACGAATCACCTTCAGTATCGACGCTCACCTCGGTCGGGAATTCGATAGCGCCCGAGGCGGCGATGCGGTGGTCGGCCGACGGAGCTGGCCGAGCCTCAGCAAGGGTGGCGGTCATCTCGGCCTGAATCGCATCGTGGCTCGATTGCTCATGCGCCTCGGAGATGAGCGTCATCCGCAGGCCGGCCTCCACAACAGCCTCAACGAGCGGTGCAACCCGCAGCGTCCCTTCGCCATACGGCACATGTCTGATCTCGCCTGCCGACCCGAATTGGTTGTCGGTGAATTGAGCATGAAGGGGATCGAGCGTCCAACCCGGGAAATTCTCCCGCAAGAACGCAATCACACCCGCAAAGGCTTGGCGTGAGGTGAGTGCTCCGTTGGACACTGCATGGAGATGAGCCCAGTCGACAACGGGATGCACGAAGGGGAATTGCTGTGCGATCAGTGCGATGTCACCGAGCGTGCCAAACGCCCGATCACTTCCTCCGACCTCGAGGCCGAGTGCGACACCGAGATGGCGCACCTTGGGCTCGATGATTTCGAGCGATGAGGTGACGAGCTCGTGGAGCTGCTCGGGAGTGCGCCCCTTTACGTACCCGGTGTGGGCGACGATCACCCGTGAGCGCAGAGCCCGACCGAGCTTCATCGTGTGCTCCAGAGCTGACAGCGTTCTTTTCGACTTCTCGGCGTCGTCGCTGGTGAGGATGGCGAAATACGGGGCATGGATCGAAGTTGTGATCCCCCGATCTGCCGCCAGCTCACCGAACTGCTCGCAGCGCTTCTCCTTCCATGGAAAACCCTTTACGAACGGCAATTCCACGGCGCCGTGACCTGATTCGACCAGTCCGTCGAGATAGGCCGCATCATCTCCGTCGGGTGGAAGCGTGGAGATGCCAAAGCGAATCACGTCTACATACTCGCGTTTCTGGTCGAGAGGGTTTCGCATGTCGCCAAGCGACGCGGAGGCCTGATGCCTAATGGCCGGGAGTTGGAATGAGTAGTTTCGCTGCAGTGACCACAACCTACGGAACCGTTCACGTCGTGGATTCCGGTCTCTTGCGGTGGCGAAGCCATCTGCACCAACAACGCGGTCCCGAATGACATTTGATATCGCGCTCACATTCGCAATCGTCATCGGGGCAATCGTCCTGTTCGCCACGGACAAGATCCGAGTCGATGTGATCGCCATGGTGGTACTGCTCACCGTTGCGCTCACCGGACTGGTTACCCCGACCGAGGCCTTCTCCGGGTTCTCGAACCCGGCAGTCATAACGGTCTGGGCCGTCTATATCGTGTCGGCCGGGATGCTCCTGACCGGAGTTGCCGATGTGATGGGCCGCATCCTCCTCCGGGTGGCAGGCACCAGCGAGACCCGCCTCATCGTCGTCATCATGATCACGTGCGGCGTGATGTCGGCGTTCATAAACAACGTCGGCGCAACCGCGATGCTGCTACCTGTGGTGATCGGCGTATCACGGCGCACCAACGTACCGATCTCCCGGCTGCTGATCCCGCTCTCGTTCTCCTCGCTGTTGGGCGGCAACATGACCTTGATCGGAACGCCGGCCAACATCCTCGGCGCCAATATCATGATCGAAAGGGATCTGGAGGCCTTCGGCTTCTTCGATTTCGCCCCAATGGGCCTGATCGTGTTTGTCGTTGGCATCATCTACATGGCCAGCCTGGGAAAACACCTGCTGCCGCTGCGCGAATCGCGCGAAGACCCGGACGTGATGCTCCGTCAACTGCGTGACTATCTCAGCGAAGCACATGTACCCGCAGAGAGCAGCCTCGTCGGTGAGACCCTCAAGGATTCCGGCCTGGGTGCGAACTACGACTTGACCGTGATCTCCATCATCCGGGCTGGTGAAACCCTCTCGGATCTTCACAGCCATACCCAGATCGAGGCCGAGGACTTGCTGGTGCTCAAGGGACACGCCTCGGGTCTGTTGAGTGCTCAGAAGGAACTGGGTTTCGTCATCGGACCCGAAGCCGACCCGCTCCCGACCGGACTGGAGCAGAGAGACATCACCGTCGTTGAGGCGACTTTGGCTCCGAACACCACGGTGGAGGGGCGCACCCTCGAACAGGTGAAGTTCCGTGATAACTACGGCTTCATGGCGCTAGCCATCTGGCGCCGTGGTGAACTCGTTACTCGTCGGCTGCGCAGTGTTCCTCTTCAATTCGGCGATGCCCTCTTGCTCAGAGGGCCAACCCGCCGCCTACATGCGCTGCGCGAGGGGGATCAGTTCCTGCTCCTGGAACCCCTCCAACAGAAATCTCTGCGCAAGGAGAAGGCTCCGATTGCACTGGCGTCCATGGCTCTCGTTCTGATTCTGGTGATGGGGGCAGGGGTGCCGATCGCGACGGCGATGGTTCTGGGTGCCATGTTGATGGTATTGACCGGTTGTCTGACGATGGAGGAGGCGTACGCCAATATCGATTGGCGAACTGTGTTCCTGGTCGCAGGGATGCTGCCACTAGGTGCAGCGATGGAAAACACCGGTGCGGCCCAATATCTGGCTGACCTGCTGCTCGATCTCGTCGGTGGTTTTGGACCGTTGGCTGTCCTGGCGGGCATTTACTTGCTCGCCGCCTTGATCACCCAGCCAATGTCCAACGCTGCCGCCGTCGTTTTGATGGTCCCGATCGCTATCGACACCGCCCACGCCCTGGGGGC
>CAXMOL010000098.1:0-14050 GCA_964194935.1 uncultured Kiloniellaceae bacterium | reverse complement strand
GGGGCTACCCCGGAGGAGACCTTCCGGGGACTTTTCGCGCAGCACTACGGAGCGGTGTACGCCTACTGCGCCAGGCGCATTGGGCGTGATGACGCCTCTGATGCAGCGTCGGAGGTATTCACCGTGTTGTGGCGCAAGATTCGTCGGGTTCCGTCGGAGCCTGAGACGCTGCCTTGGTTGTACGGGGTGGCTCGAAATGTTGTGGCCAACCAAAGACGCAGCCGGATACGACGAGAACGACTCGACAAACGTGCCGCCGAAAATGCCGACTACGTGTGGCGTGAAGAGGCAACCGGGGTCGATTCGGTGCTTGCAGAGTTGCGCGATGACGACCGTGAGATCCTGATGCTGGCTGCCTGGGAAGGCCTCGACCCCGACGACCTCGGCCGCGCCCTGGGGTGCTCATCGAGTACCGCGACAGTCCGGCTCCACCGGGCCCGCACTCGGCTCTCCGCTACCTGGGACCAACTCGGAGGCTCGCGATGAGACACGACCCGTTCGACGAAATGCGCCGCCTGAACCCGATCCCTTCGGACCAGGAACCCTCTGCCCCGATGAGCGAGGCCACGCGGATCGTCGGTGCTCGGTTCGCCATGCCGGGGTGGGCAGTGGCGGTTGCCGCAGCTGCCGTCGTCGTCGCGATCGGCGGCGCCACCCTGTTGTTTGTCGATCGAACTGATCCGACCATTGCGGCGGCTGGAACGACAACGAGCTCGATCGCCGAGTCCTTGGTGGAGAGCACGGTGGCGACGTCCTCACCGGCGGACACTGCACCGCTGGTTGCAACCTCGATTCCCCCGGTCTTCGACGCCGGTGAGGTGGTCGTGTACTTCATCTTCGACAATCCGAACGCAACCGGTTCCTCACAGAGCCTGATCCCGGTGACGCGGTCGCTGGCAACGATCTCTGCCGAGATCACCGATCTGCCGAGCATGACGCTCGCTTTCCTTCTGGCGGGGCCGACCAACGATGAGATCGAGTCGGTTCCGGCGATCACCAGCGCCGTCCCCGACGGAACTCGTCTTCTCGGCCTCACTGTCGAGGATCGGGTAGCGACGGTTGATCTTTCGGCGGAATTTGCCACCGGGAGTGGCTCATTCTCAGAGGTTGCCCGGCTCGAGCAGTTGATCTACACACTCACCCGCTTCGACGACATCGACGGAATTCGCCTGCAATTGGATGGCGTGCCGGTCGAGGTATTTGGTGGTCACGGCATCGAACTCGATGACCCAGTGGTCCGCACCCAATACGACATGACACTGCCCGCCATCATGATTGAGACCCCGCCATACCCCGAAGCGAGCAACCCGACGCCATACGGAACCGGTTTTGAGTCCTACCCGCTGGTTGCATCGGGCACCGCAAACGTCTTTGAGGCTTCGGTGAGCGTGGCTCTGACAGATTCCGAAGGCCTCATCCTGTGGGAAGGATTCACGACGGCGACCTGCGGAACAGGGTGTCTCGGCGACTGGTCGATCTCGATTCCATACTCGGTGGACGTTGCCCAGCGCGGGTCACTCATCGTATGGGAGGAGAGCGCCCAAGACGGCAGCCAGGTCAACATTCGGGAGCATCCGGTATGGCTGATCCCGGCGGAGAGCGCTGAAGCGACGTCCACCACGCTGTCACCAGACGAGTACGTGTGCTCGGGGTCATTCGTCGATCCGGTCCTCGTCGACCAACCGGGCCTCCCTGCTCAGAACGCCTCGATTCGGTCGGCCATCTTCGAGGCGGCGGTCCAATGCGATTGGGAGGCGTTGCGGGCTCTCCAGGTAGAAGGCTTTATGTATTCGTTCGGCGGAGGAGGCGATGCGATCGCCGAATGGCAGATGCTTGAGATCCTCGGTGAGGAGCCGATGCGCTTCTTGGCCGAGCTGCTCAACCGTCCATACGGCACCCAGCCCGGTCCGGACGGGTCCGAGTACTACGCCTGGCCATCAGCGTTCGTCGACGAGTGGAGTCTCGTTGCCGAGGCCGATAGGGAGGCGCTACGACCGCTGTACGACGATGAGGACTTCGCAGTCTTCTCCGACTTCGGCGGCTACTTCGGGTACCGAGTTGGATTAATCGACGGCACCTGGGCCTACTTCATCGCCGGGGATTAGCTCAACGCTTCGGCCAGTAACCGGATCGCTCCCGCCTTGTCGAGCGGATCGTTGAAGTTGCCGCATTTGGGGGATTGGACGCACGATGGGCACCCGTCACGGCACGGGCAGTCCCGCAGTGCCTGCAACGTGGCCCTCAGGTGGCGTTCGCCGTTGCGCCAGCCCATTGGGGCGATCCCGGCGCCCCCGGCGTACCCGTCATAGATGAACCACACGGCGCCACCGATGGTCGGGTGGTAGTTGGTCGACAGGCCGCCGACGTCCCAGCGATCACAGATTGCGAAGAGCGGGAGCATGCCGATCGAGGTGTGTTCGGCAGCGTGGAGGGTTCCTGGAAGGTCGGCGTTTTCGATCTCAGCATCACGGATCACGTCGTCGGGCACCTCGAACCACAGGGCCTGGGTGGTAAAGCTTCTGGTGGGCAATTCGAGCGGTTCGTAGGAGATCATCGAGCGATCCCGAATCGACTTCTTCTTGAACCCGACAACGTGGCTCTCTACTTCGACCAGGCCGTGCAGGTGGGGGAGGCGTCCGACGTGGCCGCTTTCGATCACCCGGACTACCTCTACCGAGGTGTCGGCGTCGGGTTGGGTGTAGTAGCCGACCTCGCCGCGTCTGGCGCGGACGACTCGATCTTCGAGATCGAGTTCCTCTACCACCAGTGAATCCCCCTGGTGGAGGTAGACGGCCCCGGGATGAGCCTGGCTAAAGACCCGTCCCTCGTCGACGGTGCCGACGACTTGGCCCTTCTCATCGAGAATCGTGTAGGGAGGTCCTCCCGCTGTCCTGATGTCGACCGAGCCCGCTGGTGATTTGCGGCCCGCCCACAACAGTCGGCTTGCTCGGGGACGCAACCATCCTTCTGCCACCAGGTCGGCTGCCACCACCTCGACCTCGGGGCCGAATATCTCGAGCGCTTCGGTCGGCTCCAGTGGAATTTCGTATGCGGCGCAACCGAGGTGGGCTGCCAGGACTTCAGGATTGCGGGGGTTGATGACCGCTGCTTCGGAGGGTCGTTCGAAAAGCGCTGCCGGGTGGTTCATGAACCACTGGTCGAGAGCATCCTGCCCCGCCACCAGGACCGCCAACGATTCATCGGTCGACCTGCCGGCCCTACCCGCCTGCTGGCGGAACGAGGCAATCGTCCCCGGGAAACCGGTGATGACTGCAGCGTCGAGGCCGCCGACATCAATCCCTAATTCCAATGCGTTGGTAGCCGTTACTCCAAGCAGTTCACCTTCGAATAGCCGCCGCTCGACCTCCCGCCTCTCTTGTGGCAGGTATCCGCCCCGGTACGGGGCAATGCGACTGGCGTGGGCCTCATCGAGTCTCTCCTTCGCCCAGCGGTACATGAGTTCGGTCCCCTTGCGGCTCCTGGCAAAGGCGATCGTGTGGTGGTCGCGGGCGACCAGATCGCTGAAGACGCTGGTTGCCTCGCTGAGGGCGCTGCGACGCAAGTCCTCGTCTTCTACTTCCGGATTCCACATGACGACGTGTTTTTGGCCGGTTGGTGATGTGTCCTGCTCGACGACCTCGACCGGTAGTCCGATCAGATCCGCCGTGAGCTCGCCCGGGTTGCCGATGGTTGCGGAACAGGCGATAAAGGTCGGGTCTGATCCGTAGAAACGAGCCAGTCGCCGCAGCCGACGCAGCACGTTGCCGACGTGACTCCCGAAGATTCCCCGCAACACATGTACCTCGTCGACGACGACGTATTGGAGTCGTCGCATGAAGGTCGCCCAACGCCCATGCCCGGGAAGGATCCCAATGTGCAGCATGTCGGGATTGGTCAACAGGACGTTGGCATGGCGGCGCACCCAGGCCCTGGTCTCGTCGTCGGTGTCGCCGTCATAAACGGCGGGAACCATCTGTGGGACTCCGAAGTCGTGCAGCGATCGGAACTGGTCTCGAGTCAGGGCTTTGGTGGGGAACAGCAGGAGTGATGTCGCCGCCTTGTCTTCGACGGCTGCCTCGGCGATGGGCACCTGGTAGCAGAGCGACTTCCCTGAAGCGGTGCCGGCAGCGATGACGGTGTGATTGCCGTCTCGAATCGAACGAATCGCCGCTACCTGGTGGCGGTAGAGCTGCTCGATTCCCTGTGCGGCGAGGGCTTCGGCAACCGGTTGCGAGGCAGGCGGATCCAGCGGATCGAAGATGGGCCGGCGAGCCGGAATCGTCTCAACGTGGACGATCCTTTCGGCCGTCTCGGGATCCGCCTCCCAGGAGTCGATTACTTCGCGCATCGAGGGTGAGGCTAAGCCCTGGCTGCTGGCTACTGAGAAATGGCATTCGACCCATGTCTGCCACGGCGGACGAATGCCAGACTTGAACCATGGACCAGCGTCCGTGGCACGCTCTCGGGATCGACGAGGTGGTCGGACTAACACGCACCGACCCGGTATCCGGATTGGATTCGGTAGAGGCGGCTGCTCGCAAGCAGCGCGATGGTCCCAATGAGATCACGACCCGGGGCACCTCCGGTCCGTGGCGTCGCCTTGGAGCCCAGTTTCGCGATGTGCTCATCTGGATCCTGCTCGTCGCTGCATTCATAAGTGGTGCCGTGCTCGGAGAGTGGATCGATACCGGGGTGATCCTCGCCATCGTTGTTCTGAACGGCACCCTCGGCTTTGTGCAGGAGTCACGTGCCGAGCGGGCGCTGGAGCGGCTACGGCAGATGGCGGCTCCCGAGGCTGTGGTGGTCCGTGATGGGGTGGTTGGCAGCGTTCCGTCTGCGGATCTGGTGGTCGGCGATCTGCTGGTGGTGGAAGCGGGTTCGCTGGTGGCGGCCGACGCCAGGCTGGTCGAGACGGCTCATCTCGAGGTCGATGAGGCATCGCTTACCGGCGAATCGTTCCCCGATCCCAAGCACACCGACCCGATCGACGAGTCGGCCGGGCTCGGTGATCGCGACTGCGTCGTCTTCTCTGGAACCCACGCAGTCGCCGGTAGAGGTCGAGCCGTGGTGATCGCGACCGGTGCCGACACCGAAGTAGGCCGGATTGCGGGTGTGCTCGGTCAGTCCGAACCACCGACGCCACTTCAGGTGGAACTCGACAGCGTCGGCCGCCGCTTGGGTCTGCTGGCGCTGTCGGCTGCGAGCCTGGTCTTCCTGGTCGGATGGTTACGGGGGAACCCGGCCCAGACGATGTTTCTCACGGCGGTGGCGTTGGCCGTCGCAGCCATACCCGAGGGGCTCCCGGCCGTTGTGACCATCACGCTCTCCGGTGGGGTCCAGCGAATGGCGGAGCACCAGGCGATCGTGCGACGGCTCCCCGCAGTGGAAGCGCTTGGTGCGGCGACCGTCATTTGCACCGACAAGACGGGGACCATTACCCGCAACGAAATCAGGATTCAGGAGGTGCTGCTCGCCGATCGGCGTGTCGGTCCGGCTCAGCTGGATGTCGGCGACAGCCGCGATCGTCGATTCATCGAAGTCGCCGCCCTCTGCAACGACGCCCAGTCGGGTGGTGACCACTGGATCGGTGATCCGACCGAAGGAGCTCTGGGTATGGCGGTGGAGCTCTCCGGCGCAGATCCGGCGCAACTCCGCCGCGGCGCCCCCAGGATCGACGAATTCGCATTCGACTCGACCCGCAAGCGGATGACGACGGTCCACGAGACCGGCGGTCGGATCCTGTTGGCCGTAAAGGGCGCACCCGAAGAGGTCGTGGGGCGATGCGTTTCGATCGAGACCGCCTCCGGCCCGACTCCGCTGAGTGCCGAACGAAGCCAAGTTGTGCTCGATGCCGCCGCTCGGCTGGCCGAGCGCGGGTGGCGAACCTTGGCACTTGCTTATCGCCTCATCGATGCTTCTCCGCAGTCGGTGGGCGACGCCGAGCGCGACCTTGTTCTCGTGGGCATAGCGGGTATGAGCGACGAGACCAGGCCGGAGGCCGCTGCGGCAGTCCGTCAGGCTGCCGCAGCCGGGATAACGGTCGTAATGGTTACCGGGGATCACGAGATCACGGCGCGCGCGGTCGCAGACGACATCGGGATTCTCGAAGGCAATGAGGTCATGCCCGGATCGGTCTTGCGAGAGATGACGGTGGAGCAGTTGGCCGCAGAGGTCGAGCGGTATCGGGTCTACAGCCGGATCGACCCGCTCGACAAGGTGAAGATCGTCGAAGCGTGGCGGTCGCGTGGCCACGTTGTGGCAATGACCGGCGACGGCGTGAACGATGCTCCGGCACTGCTTTCTGCCGACATCGGTGTGGCGATGGGCAGCGGCACCGACGTGGCGCGCGATGCGTCCGCGATGGTGCTCGCCGACGACAACTTCGCCACGATCGTGACTGCGGTGAGCGGAGGCAGGAGCATCTTCAAGAACCTGCGCACGGTCGTTTCGTTCTTGCTCGGAAGCAACGCCAGTGAGGTACTGCTGATGTTCGTCGGCTTCCTCGTCCTTGGGGCGCTCGGTGAGCCACTGCTGGCGACTCAGTTGCTCTGGATCAATCTGGTGACGGACGGTCTCCCCGCGCTGGCGCTGGGTCTCGACCCTCCCGACCCGGACGTCATGACCCGTGGGCCCGAAACAACTCGACACATGCTGCGGGGTTCCCGGCTGCTTCGCCTGGGCCGTCACGGAGCCACGATGGCCGGCGCCGCATTGGCCGTGCTGGTCGTGGCCAACTACTCCCTCGGATACGAGTGGGAGGCGGTTCGCACCATGGTCTTCACCACACTGGTCGCCGTTCAACTTGCCTACGCACTCGCCGTTCGCCGTGGACATGACGGGCGCTATCCGGGTCGCAACCGGCTGCTGTGGTGGTCGCTGATCGTGTCCTTCGCCCTACAGATCGCGATTGTCTACCTCCCGGTCGGCCAGGTGCTGTTCGATACGGTTGCCATCCCGGCAATGGGATGGATCCCCATCGGGATCGCCGTCGCAGTCGCCGCGGTGCTCGTCGTCGGCGGAGATCGAATCAGCTCCTCCGATGCCCACTGAGTACTGACTATTCCTCGTTCGGGTCCACCTCAAGTATTCCGTCGTCCAGATCCCGGTACAGCTCCTCTGCCGAATCGGCGATCAGTACCACGGAGGCTCCTCCCCGGGTGGCGATGCGTCCGGGGAGGACTTTGTTGCCGACGTTGTCGGGGTCGAGCAGGAGCGCCCCGGCGCCCAGTGTGAGAATCTGCTCGAGGCTGAGGTCGGTCCAGGTGTTCTTTACCAGGCCCGACACCAGCCAAGGCAGTGTGGAATATCCCGAATCGATGGCTCCGTTCAATCGAGCCAGGATCACCATCCCCTGGTGGAGGGATCGGGTGAAGTCGCCGCCGGCGAGATGCCGGTTTCGGCTAAACGCCAGTGCGAATCTTCCCCACATCTCCTGAACACCAGACTTGAAGTAGGCGCCCGAACTCGAATCTGCCATTGCAAAGGGGACGTCGATCTCGATGCCTCCATAGTCATTTAGCAATAGCTGGAAGTCACGGAAGCCGGTCAAGAAATAGCCCTCGATTGGCAGACCGGTGAGTTGCTCCGTTACCTCGACGGTGACCTCGGCGCCGAGAGGACCCTCTCTGACCATCTCGACCACTCGATCGAAGCCAAGCCATCGAGCTGCGTATCCGAAATAGGGATCGGTCAGGAGTCGGTCGAGATCTTCGGCGACCTGATCGTCGGAGGCCGTCCAGGTGATTGCGTTCACGTGGGTGAACTTGTCCATTCCATAAGGCGCCTCGATCCAACTGTCGCGCGGAAGGCCGAGGATTCCACCTCCTCCCTCGGCCGTATTGCTCGAGACGATGTGGAGACTGTCGGTTCTGAACTTCACCGGGTCCTGCCAGTCGCGGGCGTCGGTCCCGATGATCATCACGTGGCGAATGGGGTCTCCGAACCACGGGTCCAGGTCGTGTCGAGCGAGCCAGGCACCGACGACCCGCCATCCGGTGAAGTTATCGCCGGTGGCGTCGACATCGTTGACGAGAAGGATGATGTCCTCGTCCCCGACCGTCGCCACTCCGGCGACACCCATTCCGACAACGCCCTCCGTCGAGAGTTCGGCACTCAACAAATAGGTGTCCGAGGTCTGAGGCTCGGCGAGGTGGGCCGCCAACCCATCCGGCAGGACCGGCCGAGGAGCATCGCGGTCGGCAACCCAGGTGTAGAAACCGCTGAGCACCGCTGCCACCTCCGGGTCGTCATCGACCTGGACTTCGATCTCGACGAAGGGGACTGTGGTAGTGGTGGTGCTCGAAGAGGTAGTTGCAACCGCGGTCGTGGTTGTCGTGGTCGTAGTTGCGGGGATCGGTTTCGAGTCGGTCGTGCTGCAGGCCGCCACCACCATCCCGATCGACAGGAACGCTGCCGTAAGCGGGCGCCACTGCGAACGGTGGCGCGCCACCGGCATTGGTTCTACTCGTCCTCGCGTTTGCTGAGCGATCCATCATCCATGTCGCGGAACATGTCCTCGGCCCCTTCGGTCAGATCGACAATGGATGCTCCGCCTCGGGTCGCCACCACCCCGGGAAGTACGTCGTTACCCACGAGATCCGCGTCGAGCAGGAATCCGCCGGCGGCGACTGTGAGGAGGTCCTCGAGGCTGAGGTCGGTCCAGGTGAATTGCATCAGTGTCCCCAGCAGCGCAGGAAGCACCGTGATGTTCCGCTCCAGAACGCCGTCGAGTGCAGCAAGGATCACCAAACCTCCGTGGAATTGCCTCGAGAAATCCCCTCCCGGGATTGTGCGGTTGCGGCTGAAGGCGAGGGCGTCTAGGCCGAACAATGTCTGCAGCCCTGCCGACAGGTAGGCCTGGGATTTGAATTCAGCCATGCCGTATGGGACATCGACATCGACCCCGCCGAAGGCATCGACCAGTCGCTGGAAGTTGAGAAATCCGGTGATGACATAGCCTTCGAGGGGGAGTCCGCTCATCTCGGCAGCGAGGTCGATCATCTCGTCTTGACCTGGCGTCGTATTGTCTGAAAGAGTCCAAACAAGAGCATTCACATTGGTGAACTTGTCGCCTCCGTAGGAGGCCTGTACGTAGGTGTCGCGCGGGAAACCGAGCACCCCGCCCGATCGCTCGACGATGTTGCTCGTCAGGACGTGCAGGCTGTCGGCCCTGAAGTGCTGCTGATCCTCGCCGGGTCGGGCGTCGGTGCCGATGACGAAGACGTAGCGCAGAGGGTCACCGAACCAGGGATCGATATCGTATTGAGCGAACCAGGCGCCGACGAGACGCCAGCCCGAGTCCTCTTCGCCCTCGGCTTCCAAATCGTCGACCAGGAGCATGATGTCCTGATCGTTTATGACCGCCACCGCTGCGGTCCCCATTTCATCGATCTCTTCGGAGAAGATCTCACCGGTAAAGCTTCCGTGGCCATCGGCATGGGCCCTGGCCAGGTGATCGAGCAGGCCCTGAGGGACGTTTGGAGTGGGAAGGGTGCGATCCCCGAACCATGCATAGAGGGACTGGACGACGAGGCCAGCCGATTCGTCCTCTTCGATGGAAACATCCAGCGCTGCGTACGGGATCGTAAAGGTCGTGGTGGTTGGCGGCTCGGTCGTTGTGGTGGTGGTTGGGGGCTGTGTGGTGGTTGTCGTTGTCGCGACTGCCACCGTCGTTGTTGGAGCTGCTTCGCTGCTGCACGCTGCGGAGAGCAGGGCAAATGCGATGATGATCACCGGAAGTCGTCGTGCCATCTTGTTTTCGCGATCTACTCGTTGGCCGGTTCATGGGGAGTGATGGACCTGAGGATCAGGTAGCCAACCACTCCCGAGGCGAAGGAGCCTACAAAGATTCCGATCTTCGCCCTGTCGGCCAGGAGCGCATTGTCGAAGGCGAGTCCCGTCACGAACAGTGACACGGTGAATCCGATGCCGGCGATGGCTGCAAGACCGACGATGTGGGTCCACCCTGCCAAGCGTGGCAGCACGGCAAATCGGAACTTGACGGCCAGCCATGCGAACAGGGATATCCCGACGATCTTCCCGGCGAAGAGACCGGTCATCACGCCGAGCGATACGGGATGGGTGGCGGCTTCGACCAGGTCCACTCCGGCGAAGCGGACACCGGCATTGGCAAGGGCGAATAACGGAACAATCACAAACGACGACCAGGGGTGGAGTGAGGTTTCGAGCCGATCGAGAGGCGAAACCGACTCGCGGGCGATCTTCGATATCTCGAGCGCATCGTGGTCGACCCGCTCGGCGCCTCGCGGTGCCGCCTTATCGAAGTCGTAGCGATCGAGGATGCGCGTCGTGCGGTCGTGGTAATCGCGATCGTTATACATCGATCTGACCGGCGTCAGCATCCCGAGCGCGACGCCGGCGATCGTGGCGTGGACCCCGCTCTCCAATAGGCAATACCAGGTGGCAACTGCGACCGGTACATAGAAGGTCATGGATCTGATCCCGACTCGTTGTGCGACCGCGACCAAGACCAACCCCCCGACGGCCGCACCCAGATATCCAAACAAGAGAACGTCCGTGTAGAAGATCGCGATGACGGCGATGGCCCCTATGTCATCGACGATGGCGAGTGCGAGCAAGAAGAGCTTGGCGCCGACCGGGACTCTCCGGCCCAGCAGCGAAACGACTCCGATAGAGAAGGCAATGTCGGTAGCCATAGGGATTCCCCAGCCGCGGGATGCCTCGCCACCGCCGTTGAACGAGATGAAGATGAGAGCGGGGACGATCATCCCGCCAAGAGCTGCGATGACCGGTAGCGCTGCAGCCTTGGGGTCGCGCAGATCGCCGGCAACCAGCTCTCGCTTTATCTCCAGACCGACCACGAAGAAGAAGATCGCCATCAATCCGTCGTTGACGAGATCACGCAGCGTTTCCTCGAGGTGGAACGTGCCCAGCGCAAATTCGAAGTGGGTCTCCCAGAATCGCTCGTAGGACTCGCCGAATGGAGCGTTTGCCCACACCAAGGCGACGACCGCCGCAACGAGAAGAACGACACCACCCGCTGATTCGATGTGGATGAAGTTGAGCAATGGCCTCACGAACCGAGCTGGGATCCAGCGCTGGGAATCGACCCACGTCACGTGCTCGCGGTTGTCTCCGGAGTTCGGTTCCGCCATGTCGGCGGAGGGTAGTGGCGCGAGGCGATGGTGCGGTCCGACGTGCAGCAGAGGTTGGGAGCGGGCGATACCCGTCCTAACCTGTCTTGGTCTATTCCACTCTCAGGACGGTTATGCGAATCGTGATCGTGGGGGCCGGTGCCGTCGGCTCTTATCTGGCCGAGCGTCTTGCCTATGAAGGGCACGACATAGTCGTCATCGAGGCCGATCAACGACGTGCCGACGATCTTCAAGAATCGGTGGATTGCCTGGTCATCGTCGCCAACGGCGCCTCCACCAAGGCTCTCGAGGAGGCCCGTGTCAAGGATGCCGATCTTTTCATTGCGGTCACTTCCTCCGACGCCGTAAACGTGCTTGCCAGTCAGGCGGCTGCTCGCCTGGGCGTTCCCAAGAGAGTCGCTCGAGTTCAAGACCCGACGCTGCGCGAGGATCTTGAATCCCACGGCGTCGATGTAGTCATCGATCCGGTCGAAGCGCTTGCCAAGGAATTGCTGCTCCTGGTCCTCAGAGGCGGGGCATCCGAGGTGATCGAATTCGCCGACGGAAAGATCAGCCTCTTCGGCGGCTATGTCCAAGAGGACTCTCCGCTCGACGGCATCACCTTGCGAGAGCTCCGCGGGCGGATGACCGGTTGGGATTGGATTGTTGGTGCGGTGGTGCGCGACGGGAACACCTTCATCGCCCGGGGCGACAGCGAGATAACTGCCGGTGACCATGTCTTGGTTGTGGCCAGTGGCGATGCTGCTCACGACGCGTTGGAGTTGATGGGCGTCGATGAGCACAAGGCGAAGAAGGTCTTCATCCTTGGTGCAACCCGTCTGGCGCTACTCACCGCGGAGAACCTCGTGCGAGCCGGCATCTCGACGGTCTTGGTCGATCACGAGGCGGACAAGTGCTCCGACCTGTCAGCCAAATACGACCGCCTGGTGGTGGTCAAGGGTGACCCAACAGACCTCAAAGTCCTAAAGAGCGAAGGTATCGAGAAGGCCGACGTCGTGATCGGTGCTACCGGATGGGACGAGGTAAACATCCTCGGCTGTCTCATTGCCAAAGCGCTCGGGGCCGGGACCACCGTTGCCAGGTTCAGCCGCATCGAATATGCGTCGCTGCTTGCCGGCCATGGTATCGACGCCGGGGTATCGACCCGCCTTGCGGCTGCCAACGAGATCCTGCGCCACATCCGTCGCGGCCAGATTCATAGTGTTTGGACATTCCAGGACACCGCCGCCGAAGCGATTGAGCTCGAGGTAGGCGAGGAATCAGAGGCAATCGGCAAGACGCTTCACGACCTCGGTCTTCCCAAGTCGGCCATCGTGGGAGGTGTGGTGCGCGGCAAAAAGGCGTTCATCCCGCATGGGACGACCGAGATCCAGGTTGGTGATCTTCTCATCGCCATTGCTCTGCCGGAGGCCATTCCCGCCGTCGAGAAGCTCTTCGCCTAGGTCATGTCTTTCCGGCGGCTCGGTTTTATCATTGCCGCGGTCGTGGAGGCCACCGGTGCAGCGTCGCTGACAGCGGCGGTGGTCTCGGGAATCTACGGTGAGTGGGCCGACGCCCGTGTGATCGCTATTTCCGGTCTGGCCGTCGTGTTGGTTGCCGACTTGGTTCGTCGATCGTTGACTCCGCGAGGCGAGATGACGACCCGCGAGGGATTCGCCGCGGTCGCCCTGTCGTGGTTTGCGATGGCTCTCGTCGGAACCCTGCCCTACCTGGTCACTGGGTCGATTGATGGGATGACCGATGCCTTCTTTGAGACGGCGGCCGGGATTACGACGACAGGGTCATCGATCGTTCCCGACCCGGCGGCTCTGAGCCATGGAGTCCTGTGGTGGCGGGCGCTCACCCAATGGATGGGCGGAATGGGGATCATCGTGTTGTCCATTGCGATTCTCCCGTTGCTGGGAACCGGCGGCGTGCAGCTTGCTCGAGCTGAGTCACCGGGACCGACGCCGGATCGGCTGACTCCTCGATTCCGCGAAACGGCCAAGCGTCTCTGGCTGGTGTATTTCGGACTCACGGTCGCCGAGGCGGTGTTGTTGTCGCTGACCGACATGAATGTCTTCGATGCCATCACGCATTCGTTTACGACCATGTCGACAGGGGGGTTCGGCACTAAGGCGGCTTCTCTGGCTGCGTTCGATCACTTTGCTCAGTGGATTGTGATCGTGTTCATGGTGCTGGCAGGGGTCTCGTTTGCGCTGCACTTCAAGGCGCTGCGGTACCGGGATCCTCTTGCCTACTTGCGTCACGCCGAGTTCCGGATCTATGCCGGCATCCTGGCGGCAGCCACCGCTTTCATTGTGATCGGTACCTGGGGCGGCAGCACCGCCGACACCGTTCGCGACGGAGTCTTTACCAGTGTGTCTCTCGTTACCACCACCGGCTACGCCACTGCCGACTTCGGGCAGTGGGCCTCGTCTCTCCAGGTGTTGATTGTGGGGCTGATGTTTGTCGGGGGAATGGCCGGTTCGACCGCCGGATCAGTAAAGGTGTATCGCCTTGGGGTCCTGTACCAGGGGTCGAAGGCGGATTTGCGTCGACTCATCCATCCGCGCGGCCTCTTTGTGACGAAACTGGGCCGGCACCCTGTTCCTGATCACATTGCGGAGAGCGTCCAGTCGTTCTTCATGTTGTACATGTTCCTCTTCATGTCCGGGACGCTTGCGTTTGCGTTCTTCGACTCGATCGCAGGTACGGACTTCACCCTGACGACCTCGGCTTCAGCGGTGGCATCCGCCCTCGGCAACATCGGCCCGGGGCTGGGCGAGGTGGGACCGGCGGCCAACTACGCGGCTGTGCCTGCAGCAGGCAAGTGGCTGCTGTCGGTGATCATGATCGCCGGTCGACTCGAGGTGTTCCCAGTCGTCTTGCTCTTTACCCGCGAGTTGTGGCGGCGTTGATCAGGGGGGCCGGCG
>CAXMOL010000097.1:0-5094 GCA_964194935.1 uncultured Kiloniellaceae bacterium | reverse complement strand
CGCCAAGATCCGCCTGCGGGGCAAGGGCCAACCCGGCGGCAACGGGGGTCCGCCCGGAGATCTCTTCGTAAGAATCCATGCCAGTTCACATCCTGTGTTCGGACGGTCGGGCAAGGACCTCAAGATCGAGGTCCCGGTCACATTCGCCGAGGCGGCCCTCGGCGCCAATATCACCGTGCCGACGCTGGCCGGATCGGTAACGCTGCGAGTCCCGGAAGGGACACCTTCGGGCAAGAAGTTCAAGGTCTCCGGCAAGGGAGTAGAGACCAGCAAGGGCACCGGCGACCTCATCGTGACTGTTTTGGTCACAGTGCCCAAGGCGTTGGATGACGAGCAACGAGCCTTGCTCGAGCAATTGCGAGCACAAGACGAGGACACCAACCCAAGAGAGCACCTGGGAGTCTGATCATGGCCAACGAACGATCCGAAGCCGTCTACATCATCTCGGTTGCCGCCGAGCTGGCCGGAGTCCACCCGCAGACCCTTCGCATCTATGAGCGGAGGGGTCTCCTCGACCCGTATCGCACCCCGGGAGGCACCCGGCGCTACTCCGATCAGGATCTCGAACACCTGGGCCTGATCCAGGAACTGACCGCCGACGGCGTAAACCTGGAGGGCGTAAAGCAGATCCTCGGATTGCGTCTTGAGGTACAGCGCCTCGAACACCAGGTAGCCAGGCTTCGCCGGCTGCTCGGTGAAGCCGAGCAACGCAACCGCTCGGGCGCCACCTACGTTCGGGTGAAGCGAAATCTCCCTGATGTACCTCGGCCGGGGGTGCTTGACGAATGATCGATCCCATCGCCGACGTACCGGCACTGACGACAGACCAGATGCGCGAAGTGGATCGCATCATGATCGAGGACCTCGGCATCGACCTGGCCCGGATGATGGAGAACGCCGGACGCAATCTCGCCTGGCTGGCTCGAGAGAGGTTTTCACCGTCCTCAGTGACGATCCTCGCCGGGGCGGGAGGCAACGGCGGAGGCGGCCTGGTAGCCGCCCGGCACCTGCACAATCGTGGCGTCGTAGTGACCGTCACCCTCGCCAATGCCGAGCTCGGTGAGGTGCCAGCCGCCCAGGCGTCGATGCTGCGCTCGATGGGTGTGGCCTTCTCGGATGAACCAGTCCCGGCCGATGTGGTGATCGACGCCCTGATCGGGTATTCGCTCAGCGGCGATCCCAGGGGCCGACCCGCAGAATTGATCGAGTGGGCCAATCACCAGCCTTCGCCGGTGCTGGCCCTGGATGTGCCCAGCGGACTCGATACATCCATCGGGCTGATCGGCGATCCATGCGTCCGGGCGACGGCCACGATGACCCTGGCGCTCCCCAAGACCGGCCTGGCCTTTGCCCCAACGGTCGTCGGAGAGCTTTATCTCGCCGATATCTCGGTACCGGGGACGGTGTATCAGGCCTTCGACATCGACCTCGGCGACCCGTTCGGTCACGGCTCAGTGGTTCCGATCACGACCTAGACAGCGAACCCCCCACCAAACGGCCCCGCCGTTTGACTCCCCCCAAAGGGGAGAGTGGTTCTTCTTCCTGAGGGGGACAGCGGTACCCCCCACCAAAGGGGAGAGTGGTTCTTTGGGCGACCCCCTCCGTCACCGGCTTTGCCGGTGCCACCTCCCCCTGAGGGGGAGGAACAAGAGCCCGCACTCCCCCCAAAGGGGAGAGTGGTTTCAGATCAGGACTCGATCTTTACGCCTCGCCAGAACGCCACGTGGTTCTTGATCTTCTTGGCGGCGCGGGAGGGGTCGGCGTAATACCAAGCCGCACCCTTGTTCTCGGCTCCGTCGACAGCGACGTCGTAATACGAGGCGACACCCTTCCAGGGGCATCTGCTGCTCTCGTTCGACTCGACAAAAAACTCCTGGCGGATTGATTCGACGGGGAAGTAGTGATTGCCCTCCACGACAACGGTCTTGTCGCTCTCAGCGATCACCTGCCCGTTCCATACAGCCTTTGGCATTTCGTTGACCTCAGAAATCGTTGATTGATCACACGCACTAACAGTGGATCCACGGCACTAATTCCGCGCAATCGGAGCGATTGCGCCGATCCATAGATCGGATATGGATTCGCAGAGCCGGTCGCCGGCTGTACCATCCACTACTCGGTGACCTCTTCTTCCTCTTTCCGCAATGTCGCGCTCGTCGCGCATGTCGACCACGGCAAGACCACGCTGGTCGATGCGATGCTGCGCGCCACCGGCGTCTTCTCCGACCACGAGGAACTCGTCGATCGGGTAATGGACTCCAGCGACCAGGAGCGCGAACGGGGCATCACGATCCTCGCCAAGGCAGCCTCGGTCGAATGGAATGGAGTCCGCATCAATCTGGTGGACACCCCGGGTCACGCCGACTTTGGTGGAGAAGTGGAACGTGCCCTGGAACTTGTCGACGGGATCGTGCTCCTGGTCGATGCGGCCGAGGGACCGATGCCGCAAACGCGCTACGTGCTGTCCAAAGCACTGGAGCGAAATCTTCCGGCAGTCGTCGTCGTAAACAAGGTGGACCGCAGCGATGCTCGCCCCGCAGAGGTCGTCGACGAGGTCTACCAACTGTTCTTCGACCTCGACGCCGGCGAGCACCACATCGAATTTCCGATCGTGTCGGCCATCGCTCGCATGGGCCGCTCGGTCGCCGGCGTCGGCATGCCCGCCGACGATTCCGACCTGTCGGCGGTTCTCGATGCGATCGTCGCCACCATCCCTCCGCCAGAAGGCGATTCGACGGCGCCCCTGCAAGCGATCGTCACCAACCTCGATGCATCCGACTACCTGGGCCGCCTTGCCATCGGCCGAGTGGTCCAAGGAACTCTCCGCGCCGGAGAAACCGTCGCCCTTTGCCACTCGGTGGAAGAGGAGCCCCCAACCCGTCGCCGCCTCACCCAGCTGCTCGGCTTCGAAGGGCTCGATCGCAACGAAGTAGAAGAACGACTGGCGGGTGACCTTTTCGTGGTGGCCGGGTTCCCCTCGGTGGAGATCGGCGACACCTTCGCCGACGCCGACAACCCGGTCCCCCTACCCCGACTCAGCGTCGACGAGCCCGTGCTCAAGATGTTCTTCGGAGTAAACACTTCCCCGCTGGCCGGACGCGACGGCAACCAACTCACCTCTCGCCAGATCAAGGACCGGCTGGACAAAGAGGTGCGCGGCAACGTCAGCATTCGGATCGGCGCCACGACCTCTCCCGATGTCATCGAAGTGGCGGGACGCGGCGAATTGCAGTTGGCGGTCCTGATCGAGACGATGCGTCGCGAAGGTTTCGAGCTCCAGGTGAGTCGTCCCGAGGTGATTATCAAGATGGTCGACGGTGTCCCCCACGAACCGATCGAACGTGCGGTCATCGACATCCCGACCGAGCACGTCGGCACGGTAACGCAATCGATTTCGACGCGTAAAGGTCTGGTGAGCGACATGGCGCTCGGCGACGCCGGCAGAACCATCGTCACCGTCACCGCTCCGGCCCGCGGTCTGATCGGGCTCAGATCGCTGCTGATGACCACCACGCGAGGTACCGCACTCGTCCACCAGCACCACGACGGGTGGCAGCCGTGGGCCGGCGATCTACCGCCACGGGTCGGCGGCGCCATGTCCGCCGATCGACTGGGCATGTCTACCGGGTTTGCGCTCGACAACCTCCAGCAGCGCGGCGAGTTGTTCATCGGCCTCGGAGAAGAGGTGTACGAGGGAATGATCATCGGTGAAGCCTCCCGTCCCGAAGAGATGCACGTAAATGCCACCAAGGCCAAAGAGCTCAACAACATCCGGACCCACAACCACGACGAAGCGGTAAAGCTCGCTCCGCCGCGGCGACAGACCCTCGAAACGGCAATCGAGTGGATCGCCGACGATGAATTGGTCGAAGTCACCCCGACGGCCATCCGCATCCGTAAGCGTCACCTGAGCGAGAGCGAACGTCGCATCGCCCGCAAGAAGAACGCCTAGAGGAAGCCGTCGGTCCTCGGGAGGGCTTCCCCCCCACCAACGGCCTGCGGCCGTTGACTCCCCCTCAAGGGGGGAGTGGTTTCAAACGGGACAGGGGCCACGGAGTCTTCGTTTTCGTTCTCCCCCCTCAGGGGGGAGTCCCGATTGAGCGGAGCGAGTGAGGGGAGGGGGGTCGACGCAATGTGGTCTCCAGGCGCGCGACCCCCTCCGTCATCGCCTGCGGCGACGCCACCTCCCCCTGAGGGGGAGGAACCGGAGATAGCGGTCCCCCCAAAAGGGGAGAGTGGTTTCTCTATCGGCCACAAATCCGCCTTAGTGCGGGCGCCGCGACGTCCGATGTACTTCCGTGGATAACTCGACGGATCTGAGGATCCTGTTCGAATCGCCCTATCCGCTCGTCCTTGCAGAGACGAGGGATGAGAGCCGCCTGCTCGAGATGATTCGGGCGGAGGCAGAACGCCGCGCCACCCCGGTCTGGGTGTGGTCGGCAGCAAGCGGTCTGGCTCGGGATGGATTCGATCCCCAGTACGGAACGCGCGACGCCCAAACCGCGCTCTCCTTCGTCGCTGCGACCACCGACCCCGGTGTATTCGTGTTTGCCGATGCCCACCATGCCCTGGCGGACCCCGTCGCCGTCAGAGTCGTAAAGGAAGCCGCACAGACGGCCGGGCCCGGTCGAACGATCGTCCTCACCGCACCCAGCCACACGATCCCAGAGGAACTAGATGGCATCGCGGTGGCGTGGCGACATCAGCCACCCAATGCCGACGAATTGGCCGCACTGGTTGGAAGGACCATTTCCCGCCTCGCAGCCCGCGGAGTGCCGGTGACGCTCAGCACCACCGACGAGAAGGCCCTGGTCGGCTCACTGCAGGGAACCACGATGGCGAAGGCAGAACGACTCATCCAGCGTGCCGTCCTCGAAGACGGCGCACTGGGACCGGACGACATCGGATTCGTCCGCCGCCAAAAGTTTGCCGGGCTCGCCAACGACGGTGTGCTGGAGATGATCGAAAGCGAGCAGCGCACCATCGATGCGGTCGGTGGCCTCGATGGGCTTAAGGATTGGCTCCGTCAGCGAGGGGACACCGTTGGAAACGACCGGGCTGCCGCTCTTGGCATCGATGCGCCACGCGGAGTCC
>CAXMOL010000096.1:0-2655 GCA_964194935.1 uncultured Kiloniellaceae bacterium | reverse complement strand
GCTGACTGAGGACTGAAGACTTCTTCTGAGTGGTGCGACTTCTTAGCACTCCCCCCTTGAGGGGGAGTCAATCGAGCAAGGCTCGATTGGTGGGGGGTACCGCCTTTTCGACTGTGTCTCGCCGCCGCTCTGCTCTATGGTCCCGGCCGATGGACCTCACCCCCCCAGACTCAGCGGTGGCGCGCGCCGCCGCAGCCTTGGCCGCCGAAGCATCACCGCCCTTCCTGCTCAACCACTTGTATCGGACCTACTGGTACGGCCGAGCACTGGTGCGGACGGATCTCGACGAAGAGGCTGCCTATGTGGCTGCGATGCTGCACGACCTGGGCCTGACCGAAGCCTTCCGCGGAGATTCATCGTTCGAACTGGTGACTGCCGAACATGCTGCTCGCTTCCTGGAGGCGCGCGACTGGGATGTCGAACGAATCGGATTGGTGGAACGAGCCATCACCCGTCACACCAACATCACTCCAAACGAGATCCCGGTCGAGTTGGTCGTCCAGGGCGGCGCCGCTTTCGACGTGATCGCCTTTCCGCCCGACTCCATAGGCGACGAGGTGATCGAATCGGTTGAAACTGCCTTCCCCCGTAATGGGTTCAAAGAGGGCGTCCTCAAACTGTTCTTTGCCGAGATCGAGGCACAACCCGACGGTGTTTTCGCCAAGTTGGAGGAGTCACTCAGCTTCTCGAAGCTGGCAGAGGGCAGGATCGATCCGATCTAGCCGTTGCCGAGGTGAGGGTCGTCCCAACCCCAGTAGCGGGCGAGGACCCGATCGCCGCGGCCACCCCGCCTGAAAAGCCACACTCGTAGCGTCGTGCCCAGCACGAGGAGCGCCACAGCCTGGACGGGACTCCAGAAGGCAAAGACTGCGGCGATCACCCCGAAGAGCACGAGATTGAAGCGAAACGGGTGGGCTCGCTCGCGCAGGGCAAGCCGTTCGGAGAACCCAGGTTGACGCTCCATCCCGTTAGTCAACCACAATCGACGTTTCGCCAATGTGAAGAAAGACAACTCTCCCCTTTGGGGGGAGTCAACGGCCGAAGGCCGTTGGTGGGGGGCCGCTGTCTCCCCTTTGGGGGAGTCAACGGCGAAGCCGTTGGTGGGGTTCTGACAACTCTCCCCTTTGGGGGGAGTCAACGGCCGAAGGCCGTTGGTGGGGGGCCGCTGTCCCCCGGAGGGGGTCACCCGTCAGCCAACCAACACTTTCCCGAGACGCCGTACCGCGGTCACCACTGTCTCTTTGGGCTCGGTCGCAAAGCACAACCGCAGAAAGCCAGGCTCTTTATTGCGGCAGACCGATCCTGGGGTGAGGTTTACGTTGGCCTCGTCGAGGATGCGGCGCCACAGGGCATCTTCGGCTTCGAAGGTCTCCTCGTCGAGGAAACCCCGTAGGTCACAGAGGAAGAAGTAGGCCCCCTCCGCGGGGACGTAGCCGATGCCAACCTCGTCGAGGGCGGAGGTGACGGCGGCGTAGGAATCGCTCAATCCGGTCCGCATCGTCGCGAGATAGTCGTCCACCCAGCCGGTATCGCTGATCATCTGGCCCAATATGTGCTGGGTGTCTCCCGAGACGACGGACCAGTAGGCGAGAGCGTCAACGCTGGCCATGAGGTCTTCGTTTTCGGTGATGAGGACCCCGCAACGCAGTCCGCTGGAACCGAAGTCCTTGCTAAACGCCCAGACGATGTGGATGTGATCGCCGAGAACCGGCCGCAATGAGCCACCGCTGACGAAGTCGGTGTCACCATGGATCGACAGGGCATAGACCTCGTCGATAACAAGGTGGATGCCACGTTGCTCGGTCCACCGCATGACCATTTCGATCTCCGCCGCCGTAGCGATCGAGCCCAGAGGGTTGCTGGGGTTCGTGTAGAGGAGCGCCTTTACCGGCCTGTCTGACGATTCGAACGCCGCATCGAGCAACTCCTCGGTCAGGGTGAAACCGTCGGCGCTGTTGGTGTGGACTGGAACGATGTGCAGTTCGTCTCTCGTCTCCAGATCGGCCCAGAATCCTGCGTAGCTCGGGGTGGGCACCAGCACCGCGTCGCCGGAGTCGGCGATGTTGTGAAAGAGAATCTCCAACACGCTCCCGGTGCCGGCCATGACGGCGATGTGAGCAGGGTCGAATTCTCGCTTTAGGAATGTCCTACCCATGAACGCACTCAGCTGTTCACGGAATCTGCGCGACCCGATCATCTCGTCGTAACAGATGGCATCGTGCGGCAGGCTGGGCCGCGCCGCGGTGAGTTTGGGGCGCAGCAGATCCCACACCAGCTTGTTCTCTGCGACGCACAGCCCGATATAGCCGTCCGGATTGGTCTCAGCGTCGTAGTGGTCGGCGAACCGTTCGAAATGAGTGTGGATGTACTCGGGCATTGGAGCCTGATCGAGCAGGTCCTGGCCTCGGGCGGAAAGTGGCGGTTTCATGACAAGAATCTACTCGCCCGATTACCTCCCCTTTCAGAGTCTTCTGGCGGTTGAACCACTCTCCCCTTTGGGGGGAGTCAATCGAGCGAAGCTCGATTGGTGGGGGGTTTCTGACTGCCGACTGAAGACTTCTGTTCCTACAAGACGGCCTGCACGAACCAGCCGAGCCCCAAAGACCCGGCGAAGAGGAGCCCAACCACAAGCCACACCACCCGCGATTTGGCGAT
>CAXMOL010000095.1:0-15121 GCA_964194935.1 uncultured Kiloniellaceae bacterium | reverse complement strand
ATCGCCAAATCGCGGGTGGTGTGGCTTGTGGTTGGGCTCCTCTTCGCCGGGTCTTTGGGGCTCGGCTGGTTCGTGCAGGCCGTCTTGTAGGAACAGAAGTCTTCAGTCGGCAGTCAGAAACCCCCCACCAATCGAGCTTCGTATCTAGCTCCAGCGTTCGAGTCCTATTCGGCCTCGAGCCGCCTCCGCATGAAGGAGCCGCCCAAAGCGGTGGCGCTCTTCCGCACGCTGACTCCCCCCATAGGGGAGAGTGTTCAGAACAGAACCGTCGGTCCTATCGCGCAACTCGACACCCTTGTGGGGAGTGATAGGGGGAATCCGAAGGCCGAGGACCGATGACTCAGGCTTCGTTGCGGCGACGGTGCAGATAGAAGCTGAGCACCTGGAGTTCGGTGGAGAGATCGACCCGTCGCACATCCACACCCTCAGGCGGCTGGATGACGACAGGCGCAAAGTTGAGGATCGAACGGATTCCCGCCTCGGCCAGCAGCTCGGCCGTCTGCTGAGCGGCAGCAGCCGGCGTCGTGACGATCCCGATTGTCGCCCCACTGTCGCGAACCGACCGCTTCAGGCTCTTTAATGACTCCACCTCTAAGCCGTCGTGTTTCGATCCGATCTTGGCCGGATCAACATCGAACAGTCCGACGACGTCGAAACCGTGCTCGACGAATCCTCCATACCTGGCAAGCGCCAATCCCAGATGCCCAGCTCCCACGATCACGACCGGCCAATCTTCTTCGAGTCCCAATTCGATGCGGATCTGGAATCGGAGATGATCGACCTCGTATCCGACACCCCGCACCCCGAAGCTGCCCAGGTAGCTGAGATCTTTGCGAACCTTCGCTGACGTCACTCCGGCCAAGGCCGCCAGTTCGTCGGACGAGACGCGCTCATGATCCTCCGAGAGCCTTTCGAGGCAGCTGAGGTAGATCGGAAGCCGCTGAACGGTGACCCCGGGAACATTCGAATTCACAACTGAACGATATACCCGATTCGAACCGGCAAATCCCATCGGGTCCATCCGACGTTGACTCCGCCGCGACTCGGCCTATCGCTGCAGATTGCCCAGCCTGCCAATGGCCGTTTCAAGGGTTGAGATGTCCTTACAGAACGAGAACCGAACGAAGTCCGCCCCGTCGGCGGGTTCGTGATAGAACGCGCTCGGTGGGATGGCTGCAACCCCAACCGTCTCGATGAGGTGCTCCACAAAGGTCACGTCATCGGCGAATCCAAAGGGAGTGTGATCGGCGTATACAAAATAGGCGCCTTGAGGTTGCAGAAGATCGAAACCAACCGACCGCAGGCCGTCGACCAGGACGTCGCGCCGTTCCCGGTAGGCGACCAGCAAATCGTCGTAATAGGCGGCGTCTGACCCGAGGGCTGCCGCTGCGCCGAACTGAAGCGGAGTGGAGATCGAATAGGTGACGAATTGGTGAGCAGCGCGCAATGCATCCGTCAGCGGTGGCGGGGCCACGGCCCAGCCGATCTTCCACCCGGTCAACGAAAAGGTCTTGCCGAGAGAAGAACAGGTCACGGTCCGCTCCCACATGCCCGGCAGCGTTGCCAACCCGATGTGCTCACCCTCGTAAACCATGTGCTCGTAAACCTCATCGCTGATCGCGATCAGGTCATGCTCGACACAGATCTCGGCGATGGCGAGCAGCTCGTCGCGATCGAAGACCCGTCCGGTCGGGTTGTGCGGGGTATTTACGATGATCGCTCTGGTCCGGTCCGTGATCGCCGCCCGGATCTCAGCTGGGTCGACGCGGAACCCAGGTGGACGCAGAGTGACATAGCGGGGCACACCGTTGGCCAACACGGTGTCGACGACGTAGGCGTCGTAGAACGGCTCGAACACGATCACCTCATCACCGGCCTCGAGTATCCCCAGGCAGACCGATGCCAGCGCCTCGGTGCAACCCGAGGTGACGGTGACCTCGGCATCCGGATCGACCACGATTCCGGTGTCCAACTCGAACCGGCGGGCGATCTGCTCATTGAGAATCGGCTCGCCATACATCCGGGAGTACTGGTTGTGCCCGGCAGCGATGGCGGCCTGGGCGGCATCCTTTACGAACTGGGGACCGTCGAAATTCGGATATCCCTGGCCAAGGTCTACCGCGTCGTGGACCCGCGCCAATTCAGTAATCCCCGTAAACACGGTCTCGCCGAACTGCTGAAGGCGTTTAACAGTGGCCACGGCGTCAGAGCATAGGAAAAGGAACTTCAAGAGATCTGAAGTTTTGACGATCCCGGGCATCGCCGACCAGGTGACATGGGCTGATCCGTGGCGGGTAGGTTCGGCGGATGCGAATCGGACTCATCACACAGCTCCATGGCCGACCCGGTGCAGACACCCCGGCGCCCTCGTGGGAATCGATCAGCCAAAGGGCGATCACTGCTGAGACGGCAGGCTTCGACATGTTCGTGTTCGAGGACGCCCTCTTGTACCGCGGAGAGGAAGCAACTGATGGCGCATGGGAGTCGGTTTCGATAGCCGCCGCTGTAGCGGCAACGACGAATCGCATCAACCTCGGGCAGTCCGTCGTCAACTCTCCATATCGCTCGCCTGCGATGACGGCGAAGATCGCCGACACGATCGACGAGATCTCTGGGGGCCGATTCGTACTCGGTATCGGAGCTGGGAATACCGATGACTCCGATTACGAAGCGTTTGGGTTCCCTACCGATAAGCGGTACTCGCGTTTCGCCGAGGCAATCCAGATCATTCACGGGCTCCTCAAGAACGGTGAGATCGACTTCGAAGGCGCGTTCTACACGGCCAAACGGGCCGAATTGGTGCTGCGCGGTCCTCGTCCCCAAGGGCCACCGATCAACCTCGCAGCGGGCGGGCCGAAAATGATGCGGCTCGTCGCCAGGTACGCAGATGCTTGGAACTGGTGGGGTTGGGGTGAGACGCTCGAACAGCTCAAAGATCGACTCGGACCGCTGATCGAACTACTGGAGCAGGCGTGTGAGAGCGAGGGGCGCGACCCTTCCACCTTGGAACGCACCTTCGACCTGTACACGGTCATTCCCGAAGGCTCCAGCACCGAGGGCCTCGATATGGAGCAGCCTGTCGGAGGGACTTCTGAAGAGATCGCTGAGCACATTCTGTCTATCGGCACGCTCGGATTCGACGAAGTCCGGTGCGATGTGTTTCCAAAGACGTCGGCCGCAATAGATGCCATGCGACCTGTCGTGGAGATCGTCCACGCCAGCTGAACCGATCAGGATTCGGGATCGTCTATTCCCGCCCTATCGCAGAGCTCGGCGCACCTCTCTGCGGTCAAACCGACCCGACAACACTTCCACTCCATCGACCAGCACGACCGGAACTCGATCACCGAACTGTTCCCCAAGGCCGGAGTCGTCGACATCGACGATCTCGATCGTCCAACCCTTGCGCTCTGCACGAGCGGTCACGAGCGGCAGAGCCTCGGCACAGATTCGGCACACTCGACGGGTCAGGAAGCGAACCGACTTCACCGGAGCGGCCTCTCTCGTCGTACTGGGACCACGACCGGGTCCGGTATCGTCGATCGCCTAATGCGACCCGCGACAGTCCTCGCCATCGGCTTGCTGCTACTCACTCTGGCTATCGCCGGCGTCGTGTTCGTTATCCAACTGTTGTCGGTGACATAGAGCGCCGCCCCCGCAAACGGCCATGAGCATGATCAGTCGGCCCGGCTCTGGGCGGATGGACCAAACCCGACGGACAAACCCTCAGACAGGTTGAGTACATCGTCGGCTCTCCCCCCAGGAATCGCGATTGCGATCATCCCGTACGAGTCGACGTGAAGGACCGCGGATGTAGCGTCGCCATAAGCAGTCACCCACAGCATCTCGTGTTCCGTGGCACCAATACGCACCAGGACCTCTGACCCCGGAAGCACCCCGGCGAGACCGAGATCTTCCGGCGTCACGTTTGTTTGAGCATTGCCGAATGCGTCCACCCAGAAGACTTCGCCTGATACCGCACCGCCATCGTGATCGACGAGCGGAAGAAGCAGTGGCGTTATCGACTCAGAATCGAGCTCCGGACCTAGTTCGTCAATGGTCGCCTCCCCCGAAGCGAGCACGGCAGCAGCCGGAGCAAAGACATCCCTCCCGTCGAAGGTCACTCCATCACGAGGCAAGCGGAACTCCTCGGACTCGATCGACACGAACCGGTGCGCACCGCCGACCATTGCCACAGCAGGGGCGAGTAGTCCATTGTCGGGGCCGACGAAGTGGCCCCACTCCGTCTCGGCCACGATCGCCCGGCGCCCGGTACCGACACCGGGGTCGACGACAGCCATGACGACTCCGTTGGGAAGGTATTGCACCGCACGCAGCAAGGCGAGGGCACCTGCTCTGATATCGCCACGACTTATCCCGTGGGTGACATCAATCACCCTCAACTCGGGAGCGATCCGTGCGATCACACCATGGACGACACCTACGAACTCGTCATCGAGTCCGAAGTCGCTGAGAAAGGAAATGGGTCGAAAGGGCATCGAGGGGCCGAGGATACCGGGGGTCCGGAGACGGGCCCCCACCACTACGCTCGGTAAACGACCGAGGGAGGCGCCCTGACCGACGATACCCACGCACCGCTGCTTGACGATCTCGCACGCCGCCGGGGCGTTGTGATGCTTCTGGGAGCCCCCGATACTGGCAAGACCACTTTTGCGCGCCGACTCCTCGCAGCAGGGCTGGCTGCGGGCAAGACCGTGGCCTACGTGGATGCAGACATCGACCAGACCACCTGCGGCCCCCCAACTTGCACCGGCCTGAAGATGGTCCGTGCTCAAGCAGACCTGGACGACCTCTCTCACGCCGACCGCTTGCACTTCGTGGGTTCGATCTCTGCCGAAGGGGTCGTGTTGCAGCAGGTGGTGGCCACAGCAGCACTCGTCGACGCCGCCCGCCCCGAGGCCGACCTCACTGTGGTCGATACCACGAGCACTATTTCGGGCGTTATCGGGCAGACGCTCAAATACCACACGATGGAGTTGGTGAGGCCCGATGTCGTCATCGGGTTGCAGCGGGGCGCCGAGCTCGAACCGGTAATCGGCATGCTGCGCAGATTCTTCTCAGCGGATGTCGAAACTGCCATGGTCGATCCCGACGTGCGACCCGTCTCCCCCACCGATCGCCGGTCCTACCGGGCCAAACGTCTCGCAACCGCATTCGCCGAGCCGCTCCAGCGGTGGCGTGTCCGAGAGACGGTATTCGCACCCACGCTGCCGGCGGGCCTCGACCAGTCGAAGCTCGACGGTGTCCTGGTCGGATTACAGGACGGCGTCGGCCAATGCCTCGGACTCGGCGCACTCGAGTACGACGGAGAAGTCCTGCGAGTCGTCACCAACTCGGGAGACGAAATGAGAGGCCTCCGATTGGGCTCGGTCCGCATCGACCTCGACACGTTCAACTTGGAACGATTCCGACTCCGCGAGTTGATGTTCGGGATCTAGAAAAGAAACCACTCCCCAAAGGGCGTCGGGTTGCGCGATAGGACCGATGGTTCTGTTCTGAACACTCTCCCCTTTGGGGGAGTCAGCGTACGGAAGAGCGCCGCCGCTTTGGGCGGCTCCTTCATGCGGAGGCGGCTCGAGGCCGAACAGGACTCGAACGCTGGAGCTAGATACGAAGCGAGCTGGTGGGGGGTATCCGGTATTCGTCTCTATCAGGCCGATATGTCTTGTATGTCGTAATGGCCTGTCACCAGGTGGTTGCGTCAGGTTGTGTAGCTACTCGATCATGGGTCTTGTGGGTCAGTTCACCGAGTCGGTGTGCGTCCGATAGGCAGGCCGATTGCTGCGACTTGGTGAGTCCCCCCACCAAACGCCTGCGGCGTTTGACTCCCCCCAGAGGGGAGAGTGATCCAACCAACCGTCGGGTACTAAACGCCACAGATCACCCTTGAGGGGGAGTCAACGGTAGAACGGAGCGCCGCCGCAAGGCGGCTCAACCATGCGGAGACATTCGGGGCCGAGTAGGTCCCGAATGGTGGAGCCAAATCGCAGGCCGTTGGTGGGGGGGGCCGCCGTCCCCCCTCGAGGGGGAGTCAACGGCCTCAGGCCTTTGGTTGGGGGGGTAGCTAGGCGCCTTTTAGACCGAGATCCTTCATCAGCTTGCCGAATTGGTCCAACTCGAGCGATTGCGGACCATCGCTGAGAGCGTTGTCCGGATCAGGATGGATCTCGACCATGAGGCCGTGGGCACCGACCGCGGCGGCTGCATGAGCCAGCGGGGCCACCAACGATCGCTCCCCGGCCGCGTGCGATGGGTCCACGATCACCGGAAGGTGCGTCCTCTGCTGCAGCACGGGTATCGCGCTCAGGTCGAGTGTGTTGCGAGTAGACGTCTCAAACGTCCGAATGCCGCGCTCGCACAAGAACACCTGCTGATTCCCTTCCGCAAGTATGTATTCGGCCGCCTGCAGCCACTCATCGAGCGAGGCGCTCATTCCACGTTTGAGCATCACCGGACGATGGGAGCGTCCCACTGCGGCGAGCAGCGAGAAGTTCTGCATGTTGCGAGTCCCGATCTGCAGAATGTCGGCCTTGGCAGCAACTAACGCGACATCCTCTGGGGTCAGGACCTCGGTGACTATTGGAAGGCCAAAGGCGTTTCCGGCCTCTGCAAGCATTTCCAGTCCCTCGTGGCCCAAGCCCTGGAAGCTGTACGGGGAAGTGCGCGGCTTGAAGCACCCGCCGCGCAGAATCCTGCCACCGTGCTCCTTGACGGCACGAGCCGCCGCCATCACCTGATCCCAACTCTCCACCGCGCACGGTCCAGCGATGACCACCAGGGGATCCTCCCCGAGCCTCACATCCCCTACCTCGATAACCGAGTTGTTCCTCTTGTGTCCTCGACTTCCAAGCTTGTAGCCAACCGCCGGAGCCGGAGAAGCCGGCATTTCGACGTCTCCCGCCCGCGAGGTGGTTGGTGAACCGGCAGCTACCGGCGCAGGCCGAGGCCGCAGGTCGCGTGACGGATAAGACCCGAGCACCTTCAGATAGTGAACCCGAGAGGTAAGCGTCTCGAGCATCGAATCGACTGCTGGATCGCCAACAGCACCGTCGAAGTCGAGGTAGAACAACTCGTCGGTCGGATTGTCTGGAATGGGTCGAGATTCCAGTTTGATCAAGTTGACGTCGGCGTCGGAAAACACCTCGAGCGTGTCCATCAGAGCGCCGGGGTGGTTGCCGACAGCCATGACAATCGATGTCTTGGCCGGCACGCCCTCGGTGATCTCTGCCGACTGGAGTGACAGCACCACGAAACGGGTGAAGTTCTGATCGCGGTTGGCCACACCGGTCCGCAATACGTCCAAGCCATACCGGCGAGCTGCGTCTTCGCTGGCAATCGCCCCGATGGTGGGATCGCCGAGCTCTGCGATCTTCTGACCCGAAAGGGCCGTGTCGCCAAAGACGATCACCTCGCAGTCGGCGAGGCCGGCCAGGAAATTCGAACACTGGGCAGCGGCCTGGGGATGGGCGTAGACCTTCCGCAGTTCGGAGGTGGCGGCGCCAGAGACGCCAAGCAGGCAATGCTTCACCCGAAATCGAATATCGCCAATCACGGACAGGTCGCTGTCGACCAACAGGTCATACACCTCAGAGATTGCTCCGGCGGTGGTGTTTTCGATCGGCAGTACCCCGACATCAGCCCGACCTTCCTGCACTGCAGCAAACGCGTCGGCAAACGTCGCCGAGCGGAAGAAGGTGAGTTCGGTGATGCCGCGAGCATCGAAAAACTGGCGGCTCGCCAGCGAGCTATAGGAACCTTCGATTCCCTGGATCGCGACTGTGAGGCTCTTCTGATCGACTTCACTTCGATCCAGGTACTCACGCTGCAGCCGAACCGAGTCATCGATGATCTGGCGCCACAAGGTGTTGACCATCCCAGCATCCAGGCTGTGGTCAAGGCCCCCTGCAATTCGCTCCGAAATCAGCTCTTCCTCGCGTAACCGGTCACGAGAAGGATGATCGCCGGCACCCTTGAGTCGGGCGGCTCGGACGCTGAAGGAGCGCCGCTGCGCCAGCAGTTCAAGGATGCCGGTATCGATCTGGTCGATGCCTTCTCGAATCGATTCGATGTCATCCGGCGGATTGGGAACATTCATGTGGGTACCTCGGGACGCGTCGGGAGGAATGGTGCGGACTGAGAGCGGGGGGGAGGAGTAATTGGCGCTAGGCGCCAAAAGAGAAGGCGAAGTAGAAGCCGAATGCTTCCGCGACGGGGTGGGTATATGCCTTCACAAGAAGGCGATAGTAGTCAGGAGTTTTCGGTCACCAGCCAGGGGCAGGACTCCCCCTCAGCAACGGCCTGCGGATCCAGCTCAGGGATGCCGCCTGTGGCGGCGCCCCTTTTTACGCTGACTCCCCCTCAAAGGGGGGAGTGGTGTTTTTCCATAAGCAAGGCCCAAGGAACTTCTACAACCATCTCGCACTTCCCCAACGGGAGGGTCGCATAGGCACCTTGGGCCTTGTTTGATCCGAACTTAAGAAGCCGAACCGCGGGCGTCAAGGGGCCCAAATAGGCTCGCTTTTCGCGCTATCGACCACCTAAGTCGTGTCGAATCATCTGATTCATAAACAAACGCCCTTCTGTCTTCGGACTTATCCACTTTTCCACACCAATCCACAGGGGGTTGTGCACAAGCCGTCTGGACAACTATTTCAAGGGTTCTTTTCGCGGCCAAAGGCCTCCGTCACCTGTTCCCCATAGAATCCGATGAATCGTTCACACCAGGCCTTGATAAAGCTCGAGCAATCGAGCAGCTGTGACGTTCCATGAAAAGCGCGAGGCATGGACTACGGCCCCGCCACTCAGCTTGGTCTTGACGCCTTCATCGGTGAGCACTGCACCGATTCGCTTCGTCCACCCTGCGATATCGCCATCCTCGACGAGATATCCGGACTCGCCGTCTTCGACAGAAAAGGCGAGACCTCCCACTCGGGAGGCGACAACAGGGGTACCACACGCCTGCGCCTCAACAGCAACTAGTCCGAACGATTCGGCCCGTGACGGGATAACCACCACATCGACCGAGCGATATAGGTCGGCGATCGCCTCGTGATCCAGCGGCGGAAAGAAGGTGACTCGATCAGGCGCCACCTCGTCGGCCAGTCCACGCAGACGCTCCACCTCATGGTCGCCGACATCACCACTCGGGCCACCCACGACAACAAGCCGTGCCTCGGGAATGTTGCCGATCGCCTCGATGGCGATATCGATGCCCTTCAGCGGCTGGACACGGCCGACAACCGCGGCGAGCGGGCCTGCCGGCAAGCCGAGGTCGCCGCGTCTGGAAGAGCCGGGATGAAACACTCCATGATCAACACCGGGCGGAGATACGCAGACCCGTTCCGGTCGAGCCATGTAATGCTCGATGAGATCGACCGCCTCCGCAGGAGTAGAAGCAACGATGCAACCGGCGCGAGCGATGACGTCGGTTTCAGCGGCAATTCGCAGCAACGGTGGCGGAGGCTCACCTCCCCCTACGTCGCGAACTCTTCCCAGGGTGTGGAATGAAATCACGAGCGGGGCCCGCAGCGAGTCCTCCAGCAGTACACCGGCCCAAGCCGAGAGCCAGTAATGGCTATGGATGATGTCGTACTGGGCGTTGTTGTCGATTGCCCAGGCAGCCACCCGTTGCGAGAAGGCTCCGATTCTCTCAGCCCGATCCGATCCCGCCGCCTCGATATGCACGACCCGATATCCGGGCACGACTTCGGTCTCACCCGAGAATCCGTCATCGGCCCTGGCAGTGAAGACATCGACCTGGATGCCCAGACCGGCGAAGGTCCGAGCCACCGAATCCACATATACGTTCATCCCGCCGGCATCACCCGAACCGGGTAGGGCGAGGGGCGAGGTGTGGACTGCGAGAAAGGCTACGCGTTGAATCATGCGGCGACCTCCAGGCGGACCAGGGGACGCTGTTGGGCTCCCAGTCGTTGTTTGTAGATCTCCTCGCCCTTTAGGAAATCAAACCGACCCAAGCCTCTCGACAGGGTCCGACTGATCAATTGGTCGATCAAGATGATCCCGGGAGATAGATCGGCCACATCATGGTCGTAGGCAGAGTTGTAGAGGTAATAACCGTCCGCGTCCTCGAACCCGAAAGCAGCGGCATCCACTTCGCCATCGTGAAGCAACACATCGAGCCGAGCCCCGGGCAGAAGCAGCAGATCGGCAAAGAACCTCTCCATGGCCTCGGTCATAAAGCCGGCCTTGTCGCCCCGCGACGAGCGATGTAGCGCTAGAAACGACGCGAAGTGGTCGGGTCCCGATCCAAAGTCAGGCGTGCCCCGGGCCTCTTCATAACGGCGGCGCTTGCGCCTCACCTCGTGGCGATGCTTGGACCGGAGCAGGGATTCCCATGCAACTCCGTCGGTCTCACTGAGATCGATTACACGGCAGGACTCGTCGACCATCCGATCGACGGACCGGCCGGCTGCCCCAAACGCTGCTGCCAACGGATCGGCAGCTTCTTGCGGAAGCGAATCCAAGCTGAATGGCAGCGCACCCACCTCGGAAATGAGCAACGCGACTAGTGCATCCGTGTCGGAGCCCAATGGTGAGTGATAGTCGGTGAGATGGCGCTCGCCAACAAACCGTACGACCCCCTCGGTCACAACGACCGCCATCGCACTCTCGCCGCCCGATACCACCAGCGAATCTTCCGACCCGCCGCGAGCGCAGGCCTCCAAAAAGGGGCGATGTGGAAAGGGACCCACAGCAGGTGCCAACGGCGCGCCCACCAGGCGACCCCACGCCGTCATGAGGCGAGCGGTTGCAATGTCCCCACCGGCCGACCGCCGCCGAGGACATCGGGTCGAGAGATCACCCCGAGCTGGGCCAGCTGTTGGGGTGGGATGACTCCCACCCGATCCATGAGCTCGATCAGTGCGACCACAGCAGGCGCCGAATCACCGGTCCAGCTCTTCGCTGCAAAGGCGACCCCGTGCTCGAGCATTCCAAGGCCGATGCATCCAGCGGCTCCGCCTTTTACGACGCACGGGACCCAACGCGCCAATACCGCCTCGGATCGTGATCCATCAACCGTCAACGGAGTAAAGCGAGCCGCGGCGCCGGTGGCTTCGGCGTAATCCGAATCGTTCACCAGAGCGGAGAAGACTCGCGCCAAACCGGTGACATCGGATCGAAGGGTCGGCAAGCCGCAGCCATCGGTTCCGGTAGGTGCGACCGACCGACCGGACGCGGCCGAAGCCGTCGCCACGATCTCCCTCTGCAGGGGGTGATCCGGATCCGTGTACTCCAAGGACCAGCCGCTCGCGACACAGGCGCGCAGCATGGCGGCGTGCTTGCCGGAGCAGTTGTGAAACACCCGCTCCGCATCGACTCGGCCCAGCGCCGCCCAGACCCGATCGGCGCTCGAACGCGCCGGGCGATCAGGGGGACAAAGCAGGTGTTCGTGGCCGAGACCCACGCCCAGGAGCATGTCGGTGACGTGCGCCACGTGAACGGGGAATGCACTGTGGCTCGAGGCGGCGATTGCGAGTTGCTCGACACCGAGCGCGGCACCATTGCGCTGCGAAACCGTCGCCTGAAGCGGCTTGACAGCTGATCGCATGAAGAACTCTCGCTCCAGATCGTCGCCCAGCGACGCGATGACAGACCCTGATTGGTCGACCGCAACCGCGGAGACGGGGTGCAAGGCCTCGACCAGCCCAGAACGCACCGATCCGACTATCACCCCGAAGCGAACAGCTCGTCGGGATCGATGGCACCATCGCGATAACGGCGGGTCAATTCCGCCTGGAGCGCATCGAGTGCCTCATGGGCGACACGACGTTGCCGCGAGATCTCAACCTCGACCTCTTGGAGGAACTGCTGCGTCTCATTCAGTTCATCGATCTCGAGCGAGGGCAATCTCACGATGAAATCGCCGTCGAGCGCCTTGTCGATGATCCGGAAGCCGTGGCGCGGAATGTCAGGCACCTCGACGGGCACAGGTCGCGTGGAGAGTCCCGGTGTGGAGGAGTAAGCACCCTCAGCGAGGATGCGGGGAAGAGCGTCGATGAGCGACTCCTCTTCCTCACCGGCGAGCCGTCTCATTTGGAAAGCGATGAGATCCATGCGGCCGTGCAGCATGCGGCGGTAATACGAGAACTCGATATCGAGCTCGTCACACAGGACGCGGCGTTCCCTTACCTCGTTGTCAGACAATCCTTCGAGGTCGGCCAGGAAGTCTTCGTCCTGGACCTGGTCTATTCGACGGCGTTTGTTATCTCTCACGATTCCGCAGGGTAGATGATGGAGCGACGGATCAGGAGCAGACCCGCTGCACCGAAGGATACGGGTTTACCGCCGTGATTCCACCCGGATAGATACCGAAGTGAAGGTGATAGGCACCCGGAGCGGGATTACCCGTGTCACCCATGTATCCGATGACCTGCCCCCGTGCCACCCATTGGCCATCGGCCATACCCGAAGCGTACGAGTCGAGATGGGCGTAGAAGTAGTTGACGCCATGGTCTGCGTACAGCCAGACAATGATGCCGCCGAGGGTTCCGTAGGACTTGCGAACGATCCCACTGGCAACGGCCACCATCGGAGTGCCGCGCGGCCCCATCATGTCAACGCCCTTATGGGTACGGCCGCCCGACCGCGGTGCACCCCAGCTGTTGAGGAACCACGACGACCCGCCGACCGGACAGATGAACCCCGGTGTCACCCACTCGGGTACTCCCTCTGCCGGGAGCTGCAGCGCCGCCTGCATGATTTCACGCTGACGACGTGCCTCTTCCTCGCGACGGATCTGCTCAGCCAGTTCCTCCTTCACCTCGACGTACTCGTGGTCGGCGTCGTCGAACACCAGATCGGCCGCCACGTAGAGCTCATTCATCCGCTCGACGATCGCATCTGCTTCCGCCTGCAGATCGTCGAGGCGAGCGCTGTCCGTAATGAGATCCTCTTTGAGGCGGGCCATCTCGGCGGTGGTAGCGGCCAGATTCTGCAGTTGCTCGGCCTCGGATTCCACAGCGGCCGCAAGCACCTCACGAGCGACGATCGACTGCTGAACCGTTTCGGGAGCAAACACCCGCGCCACCGGATCGCGCTCGTCGCCGTTCATGTACGACTGCACAGCTCGAGCACGCACTTCCGCCCGAAGTTCGTAGGTTTCACCTTCGTAGTCGTTGATGCGACCTCGCAAGCGCCCAACCGTGAAGGTGAGCGCCTCCAATTCACCGCGGACGGCCTCGTAGGCCGTGACCGCTTGGTCGAGATTCTCGATCGCTGCCGCGCGTTCGCCGGCGGCGGTCTCGCGCACGATGCGCGCCTGTTCCACATCATCTTCGGTCACCTGAGATCGCGCCGCGGTCAGGCCGGTGGAGGAGGCAAGAGCAAAGGCGAGGAACGCGGTAGCGACCCTCCGCAGGGGGGAAGTCATCGTTGGCATCGTATGGGTGCACCCTGTTTATTCGTGTCATTCCCATCGGCAGATACGGCTCCGGGGTGAAGCGGGGCAGACCCTCTCTTTTCGTTCTCAGCTCCCCGTTCCTCGATTCGATCGATTGTCACCGAGACGCCGGTCGATCTCCACAGGCCGTTTCGGGGCAGGAAACAGGCAACGGGTCCGATGGGGCCACTCAACGCGGGTAATCTCGAAGTCTCTTCATGACTCCTCGATTCCGCCCCGATCTCGTAAACATCCAGCCCTACCGTCCCGGCCGCTCGATTGCCGACGTCGCTGCGGAGTTCGGCATCGAACAGATCTCGAAACTTGCATCGAACGAAAATCCAGAGCCACCTTTTCCAGAGGTGCAGCAGGCGATCGCAGCCCACGTCGACAGTCTCAATCGATACCCCGACAACGCCAAACCGATGCTCACCGCAGCGCTTGCAGAGCATCTCGGTGTGCCTGCTGACCGGATCTGGTGTGGCGGCGCCAGTAACGAACTCACGCTGATCACAGCGTTGACAATGGGTGGTACCGACACCAGTGCGGTCTACGCCTGGCCCTCGTTCGGGTTGTACCGCATAGGTTCGCTCGCCATCTTTGCGTCCGCCATCGAGGTGCCCCTCGACGCCGAGCACCGCCACGACCTCGACTCAATGCGAGCGGCAATTCGCAAGGACACCACGGTCGTATACATATGCAATCCAAATAACCCGACCGGCACCTATGTCGGTGGCGAAGCTCTGGAGGCGTTTATTGACTCGGTTGCCGACGATGTCCTGGTCGTGGTGGACGAGGCCTATCACGAATACGTAACCGCCCCCGACTACCGATCGATGGTCCCCCTGGCCGCCGAGCGCGACAACGTCCTTGTCACCAGGACCTTCTCCAAGATCTATTCGCTTGCCGGCCTTCGGGTGGGCTACGCCGTCACCGCGCCGGGCAACATCGCCGAACTGCGTCGGATCCAACTTCCGTTCAGCGTCAGCAATCTTGCTGAAGTCGCCGCCGTCGAAGCCCTCCAACACCAAGACCGCGTGGCAGAACGACGCAAAACGAACCGAACCGGGATCGACTCTCTCACCGCAGGGCTACGCGACCGAGGCATTGAAGTCGCCGACAGCCAGACCAACTTCATTTATGCACGTTTTGACGATGCGGGGTCGATCAACGACGGCCTGCTGCAACGGGGCGTGATCGTCCGGCCGGTGGCTCCCGATGGTTGGCTACGGATCAACACCGGGACCCAACCAGAGATGGAGCGCTTCTTTACCGCCCTGGACGAAATCGTCGACTGAGCAGAAGAAGAACACTCCGCCCTTGAGTGTCGGGTTGCGCGATAGGACCGATGGTTCTGTTCTGAACACTCTCCCCTTTGGGGGGAGTCAGCAAGCGAAGCGAGCTGGTGGGGGGCATCCGGTGTTCGTCTCTATCTGGCCAACACGTCTTGTGGGTCTGTTCGCTGAGTCGGTGTGCGTCCGATAGGCAGCGCGATTGCCGCGACTTGGTGAGTCCCCCCACCAATCGGCCTGCGGCCGATTGACTCCCCCCAAAGGAGAGAGTGGTTTTCTTACTGGAGACTGGATCTACCCCAGAATCGTGAGCAACACCCAAAACGGGCCCGAGGCCATGAAGAGTCCGTCGAGGTAGTGGAGACTCCCCGGGATCGGTCCCGAGACGAAGAAACCACCGGCCCGC
>CAXMOL010000094.1:0-2602 GCA_964194935.1 uncultured Kiloniellaceae bacterium | reverse complement strand
GGGCCCCTCCATCAACTGTGGATCAACGGGAAGGTAACGACGACCCGCGCTCCTCCGAGGTCCGATCGGCCGATCTCGAAGCTGCCGCCGTTGCGTTCGGCCACGCGGCGCACGATGTCGAGTCCGAGCCCGGTCGACGCTGAGCCTGAAATTCCTCGGGTGACCGCGTTGGGATCGAAGCCGGAGCCGCCGTCGGACACTTCGAGACCACCGTCGGGGTGGGCTCCGATTCTGATGGCTACCCCGGGGTCGGTGTGGGCGAATACGTTTTCGAGAAGGGTGTCGATCACGATCGCCGGATCTCCCGGAGCCGCAAGAACGCGGATGGGGGGCTTAGCGAGCGAACCAATGAGTTCGCGCCCCTGGTCGGCAGCCAGCGGTTCCCAGAATTCGGCGCGCTGCTGCACCACCGCTGCGAGATCAACAGCCTGCGGAGGGCTGGAGCCGATGGTCCTTGCCTCGGCGATGACGCGGTCTACTGCCGCCTCGACCTGGACCATGTCATCGAGCAGTCCAATTCGTTCCTCTCCGGGGTCGAGCGACTCGATCTGCAGCCGCAGTGCGGTCAACGGGGTGCGTAATCCGTGGGAGAGGTCGGCGGCAGCTTCGCGCTCGGCCTGGAGCAAACCACCGAGCCGCGCTGTCAACTCGTTGAAGGTGCGTCCGACCGCGGCGATCTCAGGCGGCCCTCCAGGGGTGACCCTTGCTTCCAAGTCGCCTCGACCAAGCCGCGATGCCGCTGTCCTCAGATCAGCCACCGGGCCCACGATCGATCGGCCGAGACGATCGGCAGCCAAGAGCGCGATTGCAATCAACATCATCGCCAATAAGGCGAGCATCCCCCATGCGGAGACCACTCCTTGGGTGAGAGCATCCGCCGGTACGTCGACACGGACGACGGTTGTCTCGCCTCCGGCGAGGATGGGAACGAGCACTGCGGCGCCGCCGACTGTACGTGCGGTAAACGCAGTGCCAGATCGGGCGATGGCGACATCGGGGTCGTCGGCTTCCGCATTACCGATCACCGTGCCGTCGGCGAGATGAATCGAGGCCTCCCCAGGGGACCCGAAGGCGCCGAGCACCGACTCTGCCGTCGCATCGGTGATCGTTGGGCCCACGAACGAACCGGTGACCACCAGCGCGGTGGCGATCGACTCAGCCTGCCGCTCGGCTACAGACAACGCCCGATCCTCGGCCTGCCTCCTCGCCAGGATTCCGAGTGGGAGCACGAACGAGATGATGATCAGCGATGCGACAGCCGCTGTGACGAATGTGAGCCTCCGTCTCATGCCTCAGGAGCGACAAGCTTTACGCCGACGCCGCGGACCGTGATCAGATACCGCGGGTTGGCGGCGGTTTCACCGAGCTTGCGTCGCAGCCAAGAGAGATGAACGTCGATGGTGCTGTCGCTCCCGCCGTAGGGCTCCCTCCACACCTCAGCCAGCAATTCGCGTTTGGATACGACATCCCCGGTGCGGTCGGCCAGAAAGGCGAGTAGGTCGAATTCCTTGCGGGATAGTTCGAGAGTTTTGCCGTCGCACGACGCCACCCGGCCAGCCGGATCGATCACCAGACCACCGACGGTGATGGTGCTTGGCCGACCGGTGGCGTCGAGGCGCCGTAACACGGCCCTGATGCGTGCCTCGAGGTGATCGACCGAGTACGGCTTGACGACGTAGTCGTCGGCGCCGGCGTCGAGTAGCGCCACCACCGTCTGCTCTTCGCTTCGTGCGGTGGCGATAATGATCGGCACGTCGCTGACGGCCCGAATCATCTTTAGGACTTCAGTGCCATCAACATCGGGTAGACCGAGATCGAGAACCACTACCTCTGGTCCCTCTTCGATGGCGGCGGTGAGGCCTTCGAAACCGGTGCGCCTGGCGTCCACGACGTGGCCACGCTCGGCCAAGGCCCGACTCAGTCGCTCCCTGATTCGCTGATCGTCTTCGACGATGAGGATGTCCGCCATGGAGTCACCATACGAGCGTAAAGGCTTGTTAGTCGACCCATCAGGAGAGTCTTAAGGCGGGCTTCAGAGCGTCTTCGGCGACGGTGGGCGAGAATGGCTTCATGTGGAAACGAATCGGCGTCGTTGCGGTGTGGATCTTGGCGACGCTCGGCACTGCCTCGATCACGCTCGCTGCGGTCAGTCGTGTCGGAGGCGAGGTGACCGAGCGGCCTGCAGTGCCTGTAGCTGGAGCCGATCTGGCGACAACGACGATTCAGCCCTCGACGAGCGAGCCGTCCGGCACAACCGCGCCTGTCGGCACGGTTGCGGTAGAGCCTGGAGCTGTGGTCGAGTCGACCTCGACCTCTGTAGCTGCGCCCGTGTCGTCGTCGGCGTCGTCCACTTCGACTTCGCCGACGAGTGCGGTCGCTAGTTCGGCCACGACTTCATCTACATCGACGACCACCACCACAACCGCCTCAGCAGCACCGCAACCGCCAGTTTCGACGGCATTGGTGGGTGGCACAGTGACTGTGCAGCAGTCGGAAAACAGTGTCACCTTGATCTCTGCGGTGCCGGCCTCGGGGTTTACTGCCGATATCGAGAAGGCGGGTCCTTCCAAGGTCGAGGTGGAATTCAAGTCGGCGAATCACG
>CAXMOL010000093.1:0-13654 GCA_964194935.1 uncultured Kiloniellaceae bacterium | reverse complement strand
GACCGCGCCATCCGGACAGTCACTGGAGGCACAACCATCACAGCGAGCCCAATACTCCCACCAGAAATGCGCGGTGGCGATCGACTCCCACCAAAGGACGGGGCCAGCCCATAACTCAGCTAGCGCATATGTGCCGATATGCGCTACCTGCGGAGCGCTGCTACCTCAGTATCCGTGGGCTTCTTCTCATCGCTCTGGCCATGGTCGAGGGTCTCGGGTGCGTAGGCAAACTGTGAGAGACAGGAACATCTGACTGAGACCGGCTCGGTTCAGGCTGATTGAGGCCAACAGTTCGTCAAAGATGTTCTCCAAGGGTGGAGCTTCCTGCGACACCGAACCTGACCGGCACCCTTATTCGCTAAACCCAAGTTCCGCGAGTACGCCAGCGGCGATGCGGTACAGCTCATGAGTTGGGGGCACGAGCCCTAGCACGATGTGGAGCTCGACTACGGCCTCGTCGGTCTCCCCTAACGCGTCCAGACTGGTTGCTCGATAGATGTGGGCGTGCGCGACGATGTTGGTGTCTGGTGACAGGTTGATCGCCTCGGTGGCATCGACAATCGACTCCTCTGGCCTCCCCATCAGGTGGAGGGCGATAGACCGGTTCAGGTACGCGAATGCGAGGTCTTCGGGGGCGTCTGGCTCAAGGTCGATCGCCTCGGTGGCATCGGCAAGCGCCTCTTCGGCCCGGCCGAGCTCATTGAGGGCAAGGGACCGGGCCGCGTATGAGTTTGCGAGAAGGTTGCTATTGAAGGATTGAAGGTCAATCGACGCGGTGGCATCACTGACTGCATCCTCGAACCGTCCCAGCGCGCTGTAAGCGAGAGACCGGTTCAAGTGAGCCCATGCGAGGATCTCAGTGGCGGCTGGTTGGAGGTTGATCGCCACGGTGGCATCGGCAATCGAGTCCTCGCGACGCCCCAGCCTGCGTAGTGCGAAGGACCGGCTCGCGTAGGCCTCGGCGAGGATCTGCAGGTCGCTTGGTTCGAGGTCGATTGCCGCAGTGGCGTCGGCAATCGCCTCCTCTGCCCGCCCCAACTGGTTGAGAGCCTGCGACCGGTTCACGTAGGCCAATGCGAGGGTCCCAACATCACTCGGTTCGAGGTCGATGACTTGGTCAAAAGCGGTGACCGCGTCTGCCCAACGGCCCGATTCGAGCATCGCTACCCCGTCCGTTGCGGCCCCATCATCCGGGTCGTCAACGACCTGGTCAGGAATGGACAGGGCTTGCGTCTCACGGCCTCCGCCGCTGCAGGCCGATGCCACGAGAGCAAAGACGACCAGCATGGCACCAACGTTGCGACACATGATTCGAGCCTATCCCCCTTGCCGCGGCCGGGGTAGTCCGAGGAAATGACACTCCGCCGCCACCCGATCTCAGCCAGCGCTTAGCCGGCAATGTGCGCTGGCGGACTCCGGAGTCGAGCTAGCGCATATGTGCCGATATGCGCTACCTGAGTGGCTGTCTTGGCCCGGATATGCGTGGCGTCGGCGTAATCGAGATGTTGCCGGTGCGTCAGTCGGCGTCGTCGCCACCAGGAGTGAGGTCGGTGACGGCTTCGTAGGTGGTGGAAGAAGGAGGGCCCGTCGAATCTGTCTCACCCCACCCCTAGCGTGTACGGTTCATCACTCGAGGAGATCCCCGTGCCCGTCTTCACTCGCCAGCAGACCATCGGTGCCCCGATCGAAAAGGTGTTTGCCACGGTCTCGAATCTGGAGACGTTCGAGGAGTGGAATCCCACCATCAGAACCGCCAGGAGGCTCGACGAGGGAGAGATCGGTGAAGGCTCACAGTTCGAGTTCCAGATCCGCGGAGTAGGTCGGACGGTGCAGCGGCTGGAGGAGTTCGAGAAGAACCAGCAGGTTCGGCTGGTGCCTCAGAACGGCCCCGTGGCCGGTGGACACCGCTTTGTGATGACCAGCGAAGGCGGCGGCACCAGGATCGACCACGAGCTTGAGATGCGCCCAAATGGGTTCTTCAAGCTCTTCAGTCCAGTGATGTCGAAGATGGGTGAGAAGAATCTGCGGGACACAGCCGACGCACTGCAGGAATATCTAGAGACGTAGCCGCGGCCACGACTGTGCGGCCACCCATTATCGCCGGGCGTCGGTCAGTCGTTTACCGCGGATGAGACCGTCCCCACAGCTACACCCCCCACGCATATGTGCGGATATGGGCGGGTTCTCAACTCTGTGTAGCGACCCATCACAGGCCGATGCTCCTCGCTCATCGACGCGGCTTGGTCGCTAGGGTCGGTACGAGATGAGATCCAAATAGAGGTCTCGCTGGTCAAACCGCACAAGGGAGGTCCTATGTCAGACCAAGCCAACGTGGAATTGGTAAACGCCTGGTTCGCTGCTCTTGGAAGCGGCGATACGCATGCAGCGGTAAACCTCATGTCGGACGACGTGGTGTGGCATACCGGCGGTCGCGGCCGGTTCGCAGGCGATGTCGAAGGCAAAGAGGCCATCGTTGACTCCCTGGATCGTTTCGGCGCTGCGATCGACTCGATCACCGATGAACTACATGCTGTCCTCGCTGACGAAGAGCACGCTGTTGCACTCAATAACTCAACGGTGACCAGAGGAGACGAGACTCTCAATCAGAGCAACATCTTCGTGTTCCATATTGCAGACGGACGGATCACCGAAGTGTGGCTCAGCTTCCGGTACCCATACGAGAACGACGAGTTCTTCCCCGCCTGAGTCGTTTCGTCGTGTCTCCGTCGGCTGAGTTGGGGAGTCACAAGCACTAGCAACCAATGCAGATACCGGCCGCGGCTAGCGCATAACCGGCAATATGCGCTGGCACCTCTGGCTAGGCCTTAGAGAACGTGTCACCCGGGAGGCGATGCAGACACGCGATCCCCAGACTCGAGAGCAGATCCAACATGTCCTGCGCCGGCACCGTCGGGAGCAAAACCGCAAGCGAATCGGAGAAGACAAGCTCGAATCGCCCAGCTGGTGTCACAGCCGACGTCTATGTTGGGATTCATGACGTACTACTTCCCCGGCAACGGACCCGCCTCGTGGAAGCAGCTTCTCGCGGATCCTGAGAAACAGTGGAAGGTCGGCAAGTCAGCAAGGACGCTCGCCAACTGTTGGGAAGCCTCCGACGGCTTTCCACCCGACGTCTCGGCTGTACTCAATGCCTCGGGATACGAACAACTCTCGAACCTTGCGTTCGTGGCCGGGTTCCCCGAACACAAGGTCAAACTTCCGGGAGGCTCACGTTCCTCGCAAACAGACGTATACGTTCTGGGTAGCAACCGGTATGGCCTCGCATCGATAGCGGTTGAGGGAAAGGTCCTCGAGCCCTTCGGCGACACAGTTGCTGATTGGCTCGGCGATGCGCCTTCGAAGGGCAAGCAGATTCGCCTTAGGTTCCTTGCCGAGAACCTCAGCCTCGACCGGGACGCCATCGGCGACCTGCGTTACCAGCTCCTCCATCGGACTGTGTCTGCAATCCTCGAAGGGCGGCGACTTCATGCGCGCACCTACACGATGCTGGTGCATTCATGGGCCCCAAACCGCGAGGGCTTCGACGACTACGCCGCCTTCGCCGAGCGTCTCAGGGGAACACCCAGCATCAATGGGATAACAGACACTCACGTGCCAAATCTCTATGTCGGCTGGGTTACTGGTGATCCGAGGTGGCTCAACAGTTGAATCAGATACTCAGGTAGTGGTACCAGTGGTGAAACATTGAATCCGGCATCTGAGACGAGGCCGGGCATTACGACGGGAACGAGCTTCTCATGTATCTCCTGCCAGGGTGAAGTCGCGGCCCTGTCCAGTCACCCTTCTGTGTCAATACCCATCCATGTGCCAACCGGCAGACCGAGTTGAGACCAACTTCGCAGCACCGCCCATGACCGGCAATATAGGCAGTCGGACTGAGTGATCCAGGTAGCAGATATGTGCCGATATGGGCGGGCTGGTTTTCAGGAAGGCTCGTTGCCCGGCGCCCACTTGATCGAGCAGCCCATCGATGGATACTGCTCGTCCGCCACTGGGCGGTCGGCGAGTACGTTGTCGAGGGCGGCGCGCAGGTCCGCTCCCGTCACCGGCACGCCCGAATTGGGGCGCGATTCGTCGAACCGGCCACGATAGACCAGGGTTCGGTCTGGCCCGAACACGAAGAAATCGGGCGTGCAGGCGGCCGAATACGCCTTGGCCACCTCCTGGGTCTCGTCGAAGAGGACGGGAAAGCGATAGCCGAGACGCTCGGCGACGGCACCCAGCTCCTCCGGAGTGTCCTCGGGGTAGGCGACCGGATCGTTGGAGCTGATACCCACGATTGCTACGTCCCGGTCGGCGTAGTCGTTGCCGAACTCGACTAGACCGTCTTGGACGTGCTTCACGTACGGGCAGTGGTTGCACATGAAGATCACCGCCAGCACCTTGGCGTCCGAACGATCGGCGAGCTTGACCTGGTCGCCGCTCACGGTGTCGATCAGATCGAAATCGGGGGCGGGGGTGCCCAGGGGCAGCATTGTTGATTCAAGGGCCATCACAACTCCTGTCGTGGCTTCACGGCGAGCATATCGGTCGCTCGGTGCGTCTCCGACGGGCCTTGGCTGGGCCAACGCCATTTCCCGCTCGAGACCGTCGAGTGCTCCGAGAGCCACGATCTGAGGGCGTCCCAGGTAGCGCATATGTGCCGATGTGGGCGGGTGCTAGACCGGTGCGGTGAGCTGATCGATGGCGCTGGTGAGGTGGTGGTTGAACGCGTCGGGGTCTTCCATCATGGCGAAGTGGCCGACACCGGGCATGACCATCAACTCGACGCCGTGTGCGTCGAACGATGCCGTGTCGATCGGTTTGAAATCCGGGGTGATGGCCACGACCGGCACATCGATCTCGCCCAGAGCGACGAGTACTGCAGGTTCGTTGGTTTTTTCGGCCTCTAACACGGCAATGACGATCTCGGGATCGGCAGCCGACATCTTCGCTACCACCCGTTCCACCAGGTCCGCATCGGCGTCAGGCCCAAAGTTGCGGCGTGCCAGGTCCTCGGTCGCTGAAGCGAAGTCGGATCGGAACGGAGCGAGCCACTCTTCGATCTGTTCGGCAGTCTTCGGGCTGCCCAGCGAGCGATAGCTGCTGACCCACACCAAGCCTCGTACTCGGCCGGTGAGCCGCAACGCGGCTTCGACGACGACATCGCCACCAAGCGAGTGACCAACCAGGATCATGTCTTCCAAACCCAAGTGGTCCGCCACCGACGCAACGTCGTCACCGAAAGCAGCCATAGTCCAAATATGGCGGTCTCGGCCCGAGTCCCCATTGCCCGGTAGGTCGATAGCCACTACCCGATGCTCGCCAGAAAAATGGGAGAACTGGTGGTCCCAATCGGACCGATCTCCTGTCAACCCATGAATGAACACGAGAACTGGGTCACCTGATCCCCTGTCCTCGAACGCGACAGTGACGCCATCAACCGAAGTAGCCGTACCGGTCATCGTTCACACTCTCCAAGCGCCATGCAGCGGACAATACGAGAACCCTCCAGCCATCGCCGACAGGAACGCCCCGAACCTTCCAACCACCCGCCCATGTCCGGCATGTGGGCCGCCTGTGCTGGTTTGCCAGCTAGCGCATATGTGCCGATATGGGCGGGTGCTGCTGCCGATAAACTCGTCGCCACGAAGCTAACGAGCCAGCACCTAGTGAGACTCACGGGTTTTCGCCCCGCAGTCCCGCTCGTAGTCAGCGACGGGCGCGTTAGCACCTTATACGCGACAGGAAAGGATCACGCAGATGGCGGAACTGGATGACTCAGAGACTCGCTCGGACCTCGAGTTCGGTGGCAAGGTCGAACGCAGCTATGAGGACTCGGTCGAGTGGTGGGCGGAGCCGGTTCGCCCACATCCCGACGCGCCGAATGTTCTCATTCTCCTGCTCGACGATGTGGGCTTCGCCCAGCTCGGCCAGTCGTTCGGCGGGTTGATCGAGACGCCGACGATCGACCGCCTGGCGTCGAATGGCCTGCGTTTCAACAACTTTCACACCACCGCGCTGTGTTCGCCTTCGAGAGCCTCGCTCATGGCCGGGCGCAATCCACACAACATCGGTCTCGGTAGTCACTCGCTGACGGCAATGGGCTTCCCTGGCTACAACGCCATGGTGCCCGACACTTGCAAGTCCGTCGCCAACTACCTGGATGATGCGGGATACGTCAACTATGCGATCGGCAAATGGGACCACACTCCGCTGTACGAGATATCGCAGGTTGGGCCGTTCCACCGCTGGCCAAGCGGCGAAGGCTTCCACCACTCCTACTGCTTCATGGCTGCGGATGTTCACCAGTTCATCCCGGTCATGTGGAACGACCACACGCCGGAGCCGTACCGCGAGACCTATCACCTCGACCAGGACCTGGCGGATCGTGCCATCGAATGGATCACCGGCCACAAGTCGCTCAAACCCGACGATCCGTTCATGATGTTGTGGGCGTCGGGTTCGATGCACTCGCCGCACCATGCGCCACCGGAGTACATCGAGAAGTATCGCGGCCGCTTTGACATGGGCTGGGACGAGGCCCGCGATGAGATTATCGCCAACCAGAAGAAGCTTGGGATCATCCCGCCGAACACGAACCTGACCGACCGGATCGACGAGATTCCGGCGTGGGATTCGCTCGACGACGAGCACCGAAAGCTCTATGCCCGTCAGATGGAGGTCTTCGCCGCCCAGTTGGAGCATGTTGACCACCAGATGGGTCGGATCGTCGAGACACTCGAGCGCATCGGCGAGCTGGACAACACCCTCATCTTCGTGACGGCCGATAACGGTGCCAGCGGCGAGGGCGGTCTTGCCGGCACGTTCAACGAAACGTATGTGCTCAACGGGCTTCAGACGCCGTTCGAGGCGAGCATGCGCCACTACGACAACTGGGGCGATGCCACCACCTATCCACACGTCCACGCCGGCTGGGCGATGGCGGGCAACACGCCGTTCAAGTACTTCAAGCAGAGTGAGCACCGCGGCGGCCAGCACGATGCGCTCGTGGTCCATTGGCCAAACGGCATCGAGGCCAAGGGCGAGGTGCGAGGCCAATACCACCATGTCTCCGACATCGCGGTGACGATCATGGAAGCCGCTCACGTCACGCTGCCCGACACCTACCACGGTGTCGAGCAGCAGCAGATGGACGGCATCTCGATGCTGTACGCCTTCAACGACGCGGACGCACCGAACCGCAAGACACGCCAGTACTACGAGATGTTCGGCAATCGGGCGATGTGGGCCGACGGATGGAAGGCGGTAACGCTCCACGCCAACCGCATGCCGTGGGAGCTCAACAAGGTTGCGCCTTTCGAGGACGACGTTTGGGAGCTGTACAACGTCGAAGAGGACTTCTCCGAAAGCAACGACCTCGCCGCCGAGCACCCTGACAAGCTCGAGGAACTCGTCGAGATGTTCGACGAAGAGGCATGGAACAACAACGTCTATCCCCTGTACGACGACATGATCAAGCGGATTGCCGGGCAACAAGACCGGCTGTTTGGCGATCAGCGGGAGTACGTCTATTACGCACCGGGGGCGGTTCGGATCGCAGAGAAGGCCTCTGCTCCCGTCAAGAACCGCTCGCACACCATCGTCACCACCATCGACCTCGGGGGGGACGAGGAGGGTGTGATCGTGGCAGTCGGCGGCATGACCGGCGGCTTCACGATGTACATCAATGACGGTCTTCTGGTGTACGACTACAACTACCTCGATGGCGTCCACTACACCCTCAAGTCGCCCGCCCTGGACCGCGGCCCGACAGAGCTCAAATTCAACTTCATCAAGACGAAGGAGTTCGGGGGCACCGGCGAGCTGTACGTCAACGGCAAGCAAGTCGACGAAGTAGACATGCCGGAAATGCACATCAGCACGTACTCGCTCGCCGAGACGTTCGACATTGGATTGGACACTGGTACCCAGGTAGATCCCGCATACGCGGGCAGTCCATTCCCATTCACAGGAGCACTCGATCGCGTGACGATCACGCTGACCGACCCCTCCGAGAGCCTGTCCCCGGAGGCCCCGGAATTCATCGATTGAACGACACCCTGCTCCTCAAAGGCCCGTCAACCCTTATGGCATAAGGGTTCTAGACCCCCGTTTGTGTTACACAGCAAGGGGGGTGCGGGTTACACCCCCTTCAGCCGTTGGCGCGTAACGACCCTCCGAAGGCCGGAAGGCGGGGCTCGACCAAGAAAACATTCAAGAAATCGAGGCACACTCAAGCGGATCACCGGAGCAGGGCCACTTCCTCCTTCCGTCGCACACGGAGAGGACGGAAGCCGAGAATCCGCGAGCTGAAATCACAACCGACATGAGCGGTCGGCCTCCTACTTCAGCTAGCGCATATGTGCCGATATGGGCGGGTCGCGGCTACCGGACCTGCATGGTGGAAGCGGGGAACAGCCCCCGCTGGAGTGCGATAGCGAATCCGAGCCAAGCCAACACCCAAACCTGTCCGGAATCGAGAGCTGGGGCGGCAGCCACCGCAAGAAGAAACAGCCCTGACCATCGCCACGGGTCCTTCACAGTGAGTGCGAGCACACCGGCAAGGCCAGTCGTGGCGACGGTCGCCATGCCACCAATACCGAAGAGAGCGAATCCCCATTCGACCCCGGCAATGTCCTCGAGGAAGTTCCCCAACCCGAACACGAGGGCTGCGACCGCCCCAACAAGGATAAGCACTGCGCCTCGCCTCACCGGCGTCACCTTCCACCACACAAACAGGGCAACCGCCACCGCGACCGCATCGGCCGTGTACAGCAAGGCGGCCAGGTAGTCGATCGGATCCTCCGGCGCGTAATAGGCAGGATCAGACAACCCAACAACCAAGCCGACCAAAGGCACCAAGCCAGCAACGATGCTCGCCACTATCAAGTGTCTCGTGGTCACCTCGGGACCCTACCTGTGCCAGCCCTGGCGAGTCTGTCCAAAGACTGGATAGCGCATATGCGCCGATATGGACGGGTGGAGGGCTTGAGGCGTTGTGACTATGCAGGGTCTGCGTTGGCGGGTTTGGCGTACGCTTGGTCGGTCGCGAGTGAGGGACATGACCAAAGATCGCCGGCCATCGTCGAGTGACGAGTTGCTTCGTCGGGCCAAGCAGGGCGTGGCCGGCTCACCTCCAGTGGCCGTGCCGGAATCCGAGCAAGCCGCGGTTCCTGATGATGAGCCACCTCCTGAGTTGGTAGGTAGCGACGTTGAGCGCCTGTCCACACCTGCGGGGCGTTCCCCGGTCAGGTTGGGCCGCCGCTCACCGGTGCCCGGCGTTGAGGGGCCTCAGGGGGAGCGCTCAACCAGATCGAGGGTCGTTGTAGCGGTGTTGTTGGTTGCCGTCATTGTCGGTGTTGTTGTCGCGTTAGTTGCGCCTGGCAGCGACTCTCCTGAGACGGCGTCCATCACGGCGGAATCGGTGACGGAGGTCCCAGACGCCGTCTCGCCTACAGAAGTCGGATCAGTTGGAACGTTGACGACGGCCCTCGATCGGGGCCGTCTGCGGTGCGGTATCGACGGTCGTTCGGTTGGTTTCTCTCTAACCCAGCCCGATGGAGAGGTAGATGGCTTTGATGCTGACTTCTGTCGAGCGGTCGCAGCGGCGGTGTTCGGTGACGCCAATGCGGTCGAGTTCGTGCCACTCGCGGCGGTGGATCGTTTCGAGGCAGTCGCCAGCGGCGATGTCGATGTGCTGTTCCGCACCACCACCTGGACGTTGCTACGCGATGGTCAGCTTCGGATGGATTTTGGACCGACGACGTTTTACGACGGTCAGCAGTTGATGGGAAGACGCAGCTTTCCCCTCGATGAGAGATCGACCGTCGCCGACATTGATGGCGCCGTCGTCTGTGCGGTTCCCGGCACTGCGTCGGAGCAGAACATCGCCGAGGCTGCCTCAGCGGCCGGGGTTTCTGTCCGCTTCGAACCGGTGCAACCGGGCACCGACGCCCTCGAGAAGTTCCAGCGCGGCGCATGCGACGTGATGACCGGAGATGGTGCTGGCTTGGTCGGCAACAAGGCGGTCAACGATCCCGGCGACGAGTGGGTGATCTTTCCTCAAACGCCGCTGTCGAGAGAGCCTTTGGGCCCGGTCTATCGCAGCGACGACAGCCTCTGGGGCGACATCGTCAGCTGGGTCGTGTTCTCGACCATCATCGCCGAGTCCAAAGGCATATCCTCAACAAACATGACGTTGCCGCCTGGTGACTCCGAAGCTGCCCGGCTGATGGGACTCGAGGGAAGCCTCGCTGCCGATCTTGGACTAGAGGGCGACGCGTTTGCACAGGTCATCCGTCAGGTGGGTAACTACGGCGAGATCTATGAACGAAATCTCGCTCCGCTTGGACTGATCCGGTCCAGCACCCTCAACGACCTCGCTGAAAACGGAGGGCTGCTGTACGCACCACCCATACGGTGACCGCCACTCCCGGAGAGCTACGTCGCGTGTTATCACCCAGAATGGTTCTGTTTCGCCATCGAAGCCACACGCCTCTTGGAGGTAGCGCATATCCGGCAATATGCGCTCCCTGATCCACTCTCTCAGGTAGCGCATATGTGCCGATATGGGCGGCATCGCCTCAGTGCAGTCGGGTGTCGCCAGGTCTCGTTTGATTTTCGTCGGAGGGTGCAGAGGCGGCCTCTCGGCGCAGTGCGTTGGTAGGTTCGGTCTGTGCGTTTGCAGGGAGATTCGTCTATCCGCCGATTCGGTGCGGGCATGTGGGTGGTGGCGATCATGGTCGCGGCTTCGGGCGTGGCTGGTGCTTCGGCTGGCGAGGGCTCGACGACAGCGAGAGTCGTAGCGCAGACAGCCCATGTCCCGGTTGAGGAGTCAACGCTCGCCGCAGTGGAACAGTATTTGGAAACCGCTCGGTCAGAAATCGGCTTGCCCGGTTTGGCAGCGGGGATCGTGGTGGGCGACGAGGTCGCGTTCGTCGGGGGCTTCGGCGCAACAGCGACGGGTGTTGCTTCAGTCGGTCCAGATACGCCGTTTCTGGTTGCTTCGTTGAGTAAGTCGCTGACGGCTCTGGCCGTGATGCAGCTTGTGGAGGATGGTCGCGTTGATCTCGATGCACCGGTGACCACCTATCTACCTGAACTGAGTCCTGGTGGCGACGGGGTCAGTGTGCGTGATCTGATGCACCACCGGAGCGGGTTAGCGACCTTGGTCGGTGTGGAACCGTTCTGGGAGGACGCACTCGGTGCAAGCTTGCAGGCGAACGTTGCACGCCTCGGACCATCGTTCCATGCCGATGCGCCGCACGAGTACTCGAACGCCAACTACGACACCTTGGCGCTGGTTGTGGAACGTGTCAGCGGGATCGCCTTTGCTTCGTACATGCAACAGCACGTGTTCGAACCGTTAGGGATGGCCAACACTCAACTCGATTCGGCAACCGCCGAACAGTCTGGGCTAGCAGCAGGCCACTACCACTGGCTGCTACTGGGCTATCGAGAGCACACCCCGACCATGCCGGTGGGGATGCCTGGATCGCATACCGTTTTTTCCAGCGCACAAGACCTGACCCACCTGCTGATCGCCCATCTAAACGGAGGAATGTACCGAGAGACTCGGGTTGCCAGCGAGGAATCGATGGAGACGTTGCACGAGCCGCGCCCGTACGGTCCCGATACCGAGCTCGGCTACGCGGGAGGCTTGAGGGTGGAACCTTCCGGGACGCCGGGAGCACCCGAAGCTTTCGCCAATTACACCAACATTTGGCACGACGGCTCATCCGAAAGCTACCGCAGCGTGATGTGGATGATGCCAGAGGCAGGCCTTGGATTCGTAGTGCTCGCCAATGGAAACGACCTGACCGACGAGAGCTTCCTGCCCCAGGTTGCCAGGAACGTGAAATTCATACTCGCAGGCGAACAGCCCTTCGAACTCGTCGGCGTCTCTGACTTCCTAACCCGGTGGGGTAAACACCTTTTGCTCCTTGTCGTGCTCGGCCAACTCGCATTGGCGTTCGCGACGGTGCAGCCACTCCGTCGTCTCCGTCGAGGCGGAACACCAGAAAAGTCAGGATGGGTTTGGCTCTCCTCCGCGACGCTGCTCGATTTCATCGCCCTCGCGTTGTTGCTATTCGTGATCCCATCGGTTGGCGAAGTGCCGCTTCAGGCCGCGATGACAGCCCCCGACTACCGCATCCTCATCATTGGGATGATCATCGGAGTCACATGGGGCCTCATCCGCACCGGACTCGTCACCAAATGGCTCTACACGCGGCGATCGAAGCCCGCGGTCGAGCCAACCAGTGACCCAGCCATACATTGACTCAACAACGCTCAACACGAGTCGAGCCCGCGATGGGTAGCGCATAACCGGCAATATGCGTTCCCTCGTCACTTCTCAGCTAGCGCATATGTGCCGATATGGGCGGGTGTTTTGTGGGTTACAGCTCGTCGTCGGCGAAGTCCCAGACTCGAAGCTCGCCAGGTTCGAGTCGAACCAGAAGGGGGTTCCAGTTGGTTGATGCCAACCACGAGTCGGCCTTCTCCGCTGCAAGATACTTGTGGGCCAGCCGACGTTCCGTTTCAGCAGCCCCAGTGTCGCTCAGCACGGCCTTAGTGCGGATCTCAACTCCCCGGTACGGGGGTTCGTTCTCGTACACGACCAAGGATGTCCGACTGTCCCGTTTCAAATGACGTGCTTTAACATCCCCATCAGCAACCACCACGTTGAAGCCGCCATCCATCCACTCGCACCAGACTGGGGACAGCCGAACCGTTCCGTCAGCGCCGTATGTCGCAAGGGTCGCCAACACAGGGTCTGTCAGAAACTCGGAAAGATCCTGAATCGCTAAGTCATTGCGCATCAGTCGATCGTATTGGTTTCTACTCGCCTGAACCCATCCGGGTTTATCGGGAGACTCGTTTGTCTGAGTTCGGCTTCGGTGGCTGGACTGTCTTGTCGGTGGTGGTTGGTCTCGTATTCGGCGGGTGGGATGTCTCCGATCGGTCCGAGGAGTTGGGTGGTGTTGAACCAGTCGACCCGTTCCAGGGTGGCGTACTCGACGTCGTCGAGATGCTTCCACGGGCCTCGTTGGCGGATGACTTCGGTCTTGAACAATCCAATCACCGTCTCGGCGAGGGCGTTGTCATAGGAGTCGCCGACCGACCCCACTGAGGGTTCGATGCCGGCTTCGGCGAGCCGTTCCGTGTAACGAATCGACAGATATTGGCTCCCGGCATCCGAATGGTGCACCAACCGCTGCGGGTCGCCGTCGAGGCGGTCCCAGATTGCTTGTTCGAGGGCGTCGAGGGCCAGGTCGGTGCGCAACGACGTGGAGGCCCGCCACCCGACGATCCGTCTCGAGAACACGTCTATGACGAACGCCACATAGACAAACCCCGACCAGGTGGCCACATAGGTCAGATCCGACACCCACAGCTGGTTCGGTACCTCGGCAGTGAAGTCCCGATCGACCAGATCACGGGGGCGGACCAACGTCGCGTCACTGGTGGTGGTCGTCTTGAAGGCTCGGCCCCGGGTAACGCCCTGGATCCCATGTGGCGCATCAAACGCCGCACCGTGCATTTGGCCACCCCCAATCCCTTCCCGGTTCAACTGACGCCACACCTTGTGGGTCCCATACACCCGATAGCTCGCGTCATAGACACGCTGAATCTCGACCCGGAGCTGCTC
>CAXMOL010000092.1:0-11158 GCA_964194935.1 uncultured Kiloniellaceae bacterium | reverse complement strand
GTGGTTGATCGCCTTGGGCATCGTGTTCTTTGGGCCTCGTCTGAGGGTGCGCCCATGAGACGCTTCTTGATCTTGGCGCTCATAGTGGCCTTGGGCGGAGTTGCCGCACTGCTTCCGGCCCCTGCAGAGACAAACGAACCTTTGGCAGGTCTCTTCATCGATAGACCGGGTATCGAGTCACCCGTGGATGCCAGCATCTGGTACTGCCCATGGGCCCAGGCGAATGCCGGTCGCGACTCGTTCTTCGGTATCGCCTCGATCACCGACGCCGATGCCGCGTTCACTTTCCCGGTGGCGATTCCTGGTGAATTGGCCGATGAGGTTTCGGCGCAAACTCTCGGGCCTGGGGCGGCAATCATCACCCTGTCCGACATCGCGCAAAGGGGGGACTCACCCGGGTTCGTCGAGTTCAGCGATGGTCCGGCTGCTGCAGGGGTAACGGTCATCGGCGACGTGTTGACGGCAGACACCTGCGTTTCTCAAGGGCCCGACGAGTGGTTCTTCGCCGGGGGGTCGACCCTATCCGGTGAGCGGTTGCGCCTTCGGCTCTTCAACCCGTTCCCGGAAACGGCAAAGGTGACCGTCACCGGATTTAGCGAGATCGGTCCGGAGGCTCTCGGCGAATTGCGTTCGATCTCGATCAACCCGCGGTCGTGGAGGGATATCGACTTCGAGGAGATGCTCCGCCAACGACAGGCGCTGGTCATCTCGGTGAGAATTGATGAGGGTTTGGTGGTGCCGGCGATGACGTTTTCCCAGGGTGATGATGAAGCGTGGTGGCTGGGCACCGAACTTTCGACCGAGTGGGAATTCCCGGTTGGTCGAACGGCCGGACTGGCTGATGGTGCGGTGGTGGTCGGTAATCCCAACTTGGTAGATGTCGCCGTCACCGTCGACATCTACACAGTCGATGGTCCGCTGCGGTCGGCATTCGAATTCAATGTCCCATCGGAGTCACCACTGCGCATCGATCTTGGCGCGGTTTCGGGCGAAGCGATCGGTGTCCGCATCTCTGCTTCGGCCCAGGTGGCGGCTGGTGTTGTTGCCAGCGGCGATGCCGGCACCGCGGCGACCTCGGGCTCACCTTCGCCGGCTCGGGTGTGGCTGCTACCGGGTTTGCGATCGCTTGGACTGAACGAGGGCACGCTGTGGCTGATGAATTCAGGATTCGAACAGATCTCCGTGACGGTGAGCGAATTGACCGGGGGAGCAGCTGTCAATTCCCAGGTGCTAGTCGGCCCCGGTACGCAGGTAGCGGTACCAATCGTCGAGCCGGACGCACTTGGAGTGCTGGTGGAGGCGAGCGATCCCTTTACCGCTGCTTGGTCGTTGCGAGGGCCTTCAGGCATGGCATTTTCTGTCGGTCTGCCGGTCTTCGACGAGTGAAGTGGTGCTCCGAGTAGCGATCGTCGTGGTTGCAGTCGGGATCGTCTTGGGCGGTGCCTGGCTGGGTAGGAACCACCAGCGGCGTCACGTCACCCGGTCACCGTTGAGACTCGACGAAGTTGAAGGGAGGGTCCTCTTCTTCACGGATGTGGCATGTCGGCGCTGCGACCTGGTGCGTGATCGGCTGGTGGCACTCAATGCTGCGTTTTCTGAGATCGCCTTCAACCATGAACCAGACCTTCACCGCGCCATCGGAGTGACCGGGGTACCGCTGCTGATAGTGCGCGATGACTCAGGCGCCATCGCGCATCGAATCGCAGGAGTCGCCTCGGTCCGTCGAATACGCCGGGCTCTGTCTCGCTCGGTCTGAGACTGCGGCAGGATCGTTTGAGCGCTGTGATGCGATACAAATCACACTGTTGTGATTAGTCTGCCCCTCATGACAGAAGTGTGCATTCGTTGTGGGTCCCCGGCCGGAATCGTTATGTCGTTTTCGTATGCCGACAGCGGGGTATGGCTCGACGATCTGACCGAGCCGTCTGTTCCGGGCATTACTTACCCGATGTGTGAAGAGCATGCCGGTCGGCTCACTCCACCGGTTGGCTGGACTCTGGTTGATCGCCGTAGTGCGGTGCGACCGCTCTTTGCGTCTCTCGAGGTCGCTTGACGGGTGCCGATCGACCGCGATGTCCTCGAGGCTGTTCGCGAGATGGACGAACACGATCTGCGGCGTCTGTTGATCCTTGCTCGGGCCCGGCTGGAGAATCGTGGGATGAAGTTCGAAATGGGTTCGGAACCGAACGTGCGGCTGAGAGAGCAGTGGGTTCGATGCGGCAAAGAGTCATGTTCCAAGTGCCCGCATGGGCCTTATTGGTACGCGTTTTGGAGCGAGGACGGTACGCGTAAGTCGCGGTACGTCGGGAAGCTGGAGTCAGAGCCGGAAGCGGAATCAGTAAATCCGACCGATGCCCGTGCCGAGTTTGCACGCAGTGGAGAATGAGGAGGAAGGTATGAGTCGCAGGCGAGAGCCGACGGCTATCGAGTGTTCTGAATGTGGTGCGTCCGATGCGATCCAGATCGAGATCACACTCCCGGACCAAACTGATGTGACCTTCAATTCATGCCATCGATGTGAGCATCGGTGGTGGAAGTCCGGGGCAGATGTGCTCGACCTCACTGCCGTGCTGGAGAAGGCCCGCCGACCCTGAAACTCATCTCGGGTCGGCAGCGTTAGCCTGCTGAAGCAGTGACTACCCCGAGTCAGGCGCCGGCGCGCCCCACCGATAACGATCCCGCCGCAACCAAACGGGCCTGGTTGCGATATGCGGTGCCGGGCCTGCTCGCGCTTGGCGCCCTTATGGCCTTCGGGTACATGAGGCCGGATCGCATCTTCCTCGCCAATACACCGGCGGGTGGAGATATGGGTGCTCACGTGCTTCTGCCTGCCTATGTGCGCGACTCCCTGCTGCCGAGCGGGCGACTGCTGGGGTGGAGCAACGATTGGTACGCAGGGTTCCCGGTCCTGTACTTCTATTTTCCGCTGCCGGCGTTCACCATCGTGTTCCTGGATGTGTTCTTGCCGTACGGCGTCGCCTTCAAGTTGGTCACCGTCGCGGGGCTGGTCGCACTGCCGTTTGCCGCCTACGTATTTGCGCGAGGCATGGGCTTTGCGAAGTCGGTCTCCGTGGTCGCGGGCATCGCCGGCGGGAGCTTCGTGTTCATGGAGTCTTTCACCATATTCGGGGCCAACACGCTGTCGACCCTCGCCGGCGAGTACTCCTTTTCGTGGTCGTTCGCGCTGGCCTTCCTTTATCTCGGCATGCTCATGCGCAACGTCCGCGAAGGTTCCGGTTTTACTGTCGGTACCGGCGTGGTTCTGGCACTGACTGCGCTGACGCATCTCATCACAACGCTTGTGATCGTGCTTGTTTCCCTGCCTCTGATGTTCAAGAGGAAGGGTCCGTCCGCGATCGTCGGGAGTTGGGCCCTGGGACTCGGACTGGCGGCTTTCTGGGCGTTTCCGCTATTGGCTTCACTGCCCTACACCACGGACATGAAGTGGTTCCCGGTGCTCGGCTTCGATGCTGTGTTCCCGCGGGAGCTGTGGCCGGTGTTCGTTCTGGCGACAGCAGGTCTTGCCTACGCCGTGTGGCGGCGGGTAGTGCTGGGCCCCATTCTGGCGCTCTTCGTGGTTCCTGTCGCGGGCTATTTCGTCATCCAATACATCGACTTCCGCAAGCTCTACAACGCCAGGTTGCTCCCGTTTTGGTACTTCACCGTCTTCGTACTGGCGGGGGTGGCGGTTGGGGCTGCCGTAAAGGCAGTCGCGCAGCGGTTTCGGGGTGGTCCCGGACTTCGTTGGGTGGCGACCGCTGTTGCGGTGGTGTTCTTCCTTTCGGCTGCAGCCCTCGGGATCAACAAGGCTCCAAAGTGGGCTGGATGGAACTTCAGCGGATACGAGGGCAAGGCTGCCTATGCATACGGCGAGAACGGTGAAGAGATTCTCCAGACCGATTACTGGGCCGAATATTCGGGTCTGATGCAGACCCTGGACACGCTCGCAGGAGGCCGGGTGATGTGGGAGGCCAATAGTGACCTCAACCGGTACGGGACCCCGATGGCGCTCATGCTCACCGGCTACTGGTCAGAGGGTCACCCCTCGATGGAGGGCCTCTTGTTCGAGTCGTCCTTGACGACTCCATTCCACTTCATCAATGCCTCTGAAGTGAGTCAACGTCCCTCGAATCCGATCCCGGGGCTCCCGTACTCGGGGATGGACTTCGATCGCGCCGTTCCGCACCTGGGCGTCTACAACGTCGAGTACTACGTGTCATTCACCGACGAAGCGACCCAGGCAGCCCACGATTACGGTCTCGATATCGCGGCCCTCTCGGACCCGTTCACTGTCTTCCGTCTTCCCGAGTCCTCGCTGGTGGAGGTCGCATCTTTCGAACCGGCGGTCTGGGATGGCGAGGATGGCTTCGTTGAAGCATCGATCGACTGGTACGACGACATCGATGGTCTCGATCGGTGGATCACCGCAGATGGTCCCCCAGATTGGCGCCGCATCGACGACGTGGCAGTGCAGAGTCGTAAGCCGATAGCCACCACCGGGACCGTCAGTGACATAACGCTCGACGATCATCGGATTTCGTTCTCGACGACGGCCGTCGGCGTACCCCATCTGGTAAAGGTTTCGTGGTTCCCCAATTGGACCGCTGACGGAGCCGAAGGCCCATACCGGGCCACACCCTCGCTGATGGTCGTGGTCCCGACCCAATCCGAAGTCGTTATCGAATTCAAGGACCGCGGCCCGGAGGTCGTGGGCAAGATCATCTCGATTTCGACGATCCTGACACTGGCCGGTTTGGCGTATGCCCGCCGTCGCAAGATTCGCCTAGCGCCGTAGCCTTTCCTCGACCCGGAGAGCCCTGCGAATGCGCCACAAACCGCGCAGGGTGCGTGGGATCCGTCTTACGAACGATGAGCGGGCGGTTCGCAATTCCTCGACGGTGGTCGGTATCTCTGCGATCTCGTGGCCTGCTCGCTCAGCTCGAATCACGAGTTCGGTGTCGAAGAGGTCTTGCGTCGAGACAACGTCGGGGACGATCTCTTCGATCACGGCGCGGCGGATCATCTTCATGCCGTGGGTGTCTGAAACCTGGGACTTGAACAGCCCTCGGAGCACGAGATTGAAGCCCCAGGTCCCGAGACGGCGCAATGGAGGCCGGCGGTCGTCGGAACCAGCGGTTCGTTTCGAGGCGAGTACGACGTCGATCGAATCGTCGAGGCTTAGAGCGGATCGGAGAAAATCGCCGGAGAAGTAGTCGATGTCGAAGTTGACTATCCAGGCGCCTCTGGCCATCTGGAATCCGTCGCGCATAGCCGCCCCGTAATCTGGATCCGGCCGTCTGATCACCCTTATTCGGTGGTCTTGCGCTGCCAGGCGGTCGGCGATGTCGGCGGTATCGTCGGTGGACCCGTTCTCGGCAACGATGATTTCGAAGTCCTCACCGACGTTTTCCATGACTCCAACAAGACGGGGCAGAGCGGTGTCGATGAATCCCGCTTCGTTGTGGACGGGAATTACGGCGCTGATTGTGGGGGATGGGGACATCGGCGTTGGAGTGTAGGCAACGGGCGCAACCCGTAGAATGCACCGACTATGGACCTCGATGCGATCTTCAAGGCCTACGACGTGCGCGGCACCGTCCCGGCGCAACTCGATGAGGAGGCGGCGCGCCGTATCGGGTATGCCTTCGCCCGGTTTACCGGCGCCGATCGGATCGTGATCGGGCGAGACGCTCGAACGTCTTCCCCCGTCCTTGCAGCGGCGCTCGGAGACGGGATTCGAGCGGCCGGGGGCGGGGTCAGCGACCTCGGGATGGTCACCACCGACATGGTCTACTTTGCTTCCGGGCACTTCGATCTACCCGGCGCGATGGTCACCGCGTCGCATAATCCAAAGGGTTACAACGGGATCAAGCTGTGTCTGGCCGGTGCGGCACCGGTCGGAGCCGAGAGCGGTCTTGTCGAAGTACGGGCGCTTGCAGATGACGATCCTCCGCTTGATATACGTGGTCCCTACCGCTCCGACGACATCCTGGATGCCTACGTAGATCACGTATTGCGGGTCGCCGGAGCCGCATCGATCGGTGCATTGACGGTGGCGATTGACGGCGGCAACGGTGTGGCCGGAGTGGCGATCCCTTCGATCTTTGACCGCATCGAAGCCAGTCTCATAGGCCTCTACCTCGATCCGGATGGGACGTTTCCCAACCATCACCCCGACCCGTTACGGCCCGAGAATCTCGTGGATATCAGTGCGCTGATCGCCCGAGAGCATCCCGATCTCGGAGTTGCCTTTGATGGGGACGCCGATCGCGCATTCTTCTTGGACGATGCCGGTGATCCGCTACCGGGAAGCACGATCACTGCGATGGTCGCCAAGTGGTTCCTCGCCAAGGCGTCGGGGGCTTCGATCGTGCACAACCTGATCTGTTCGAGGGTGGTCCCTGAGGTCGTTAGCGCGGCCGGCGGTACGCCGGTTCGGACCAGGGTTGGCCACTCCTATATCAAGCAGGTGATGGCAGATACAGGAGCGGTCTTCGGAGGCGAACACAGCGGCCACTACTACTTCAAGGACAATTACAGAGCTGATTCCGGGATCCTTGCGATGCTGGTGCTGCTGCGGATCATCTCGGAGGCGGAACGGCCCTTATCGGAATTGCGGACGGAGTTCGAGCCCTATGCCCAGTCGGGTGAGATCAACATGGTGGTTGTCGACACCGCAGTGGAGATCGATCGTGTTGCCGCAGAATTCGAAGGGGGCGATCGACTCGATGGATATACCGCCGACGTCGGCGACGGCTGGTTCAACCTGCGTCCGTCGAACACCGAGCCGGTGTTGCGGCTCAACGTCGAGGCACCAGACGTGAGGGGCGTCGAGAAGTTGGTGGCTTTGGTCCGCGCCCACATCGAGGAGGTTCCAGTTGGCAGTTCCTGAGGAATTGATGGAGATCCTGCGCTGTATCGAATGCCACTCGCCTCTCGACCAGGTCGATGGCGTCTTGGTGTGTCAAGGCTGCGGTCTGCATTTTCCGGTCGAAGGCGACATTCCTGTGATGCTTCCCGAGTCCTCATACCGACCCGAGGAGTCGTAACGTCGCAGGGCGCCCAATGGGGCGCGTCGGCCGGCAGGTAGATTTCTGTGGATGGAAGCGCTGGGAGTGCAATGGATCGGATAGCTCAGATCATCGATGATCAGAGACCGTGGGGAGGTTTTCGCCGTTACACGCTCAATGAGATCTCAACCGTCAAGTTGATAACGGTGAGCCCGGGCCACAGTCTCAGTGAACAGCGGCATCGTGACCGCGAGGAGATGTGGGTTGCCCTGGACGCCGGTCTCGAAGTGCAGATCGGTGACACGACGGAGGTGGCCGACGTCGGTGATGAGTTCTTCATCCCCAAGGGCGAAACCCATCGAATGTCATGCGTGGGGAGCAGCCCTTGCCGGGTACTCGAGATAGCCTTTGGTGAGTTCGACGAAGAGGATATTGAGCGGCTCTCGGACGACTACGGGCGTATCGCCGAGTAGGCGTTCATCTTCGGAGCAGGTGTCTCTCCGGGGATCTGATGCCGGTTCCGCACGGGATAGGCGCGGTTAGCATTGCCCGGCTGTTTTTGCAGGCAGTGATCGGAGACTTCGGTTAGGTGGTTTTCGCCGATGCCTCAGGCGCCGATCCTCCTCGGATGGCCCATGTGTTTTCTGCCTAGGAGTCTCAATGAATTACGACATCGCCGATCCGGCGCTCGCGGCGGCGGGTGCGCTTCGAATCGAATGGTCGAATGGCCGCATGCCGGTGCTGGCCTCGATCCGGGAACGCTTCGAGAAGGAAACGCCGCTGGCAGGGCTGCGCATCGCGGCGTGCCTGCATGTAACGGCAGAAACCGCCAACCTCATGACGACGCTGCGTGCAGGAGGCGCCGAAGCGATACTTTGCGCTTCGAACCCGCTGTCGACCCAAGACGACGTCGCCGCGGCGCTCGTCGCCGACGGAATCTCGGTATTTGCCATCCGTGGCGAGGACAACGATTCCTATTACTCCCACTTGCGAGCCGTGCTCGACGCCGACCCGCAGATCACGATGGACGATGGTGCAGACCTCGTGACGATGCTGCTCAAGGAGCGACCCGAGCAGCAGCCGATCGGATCGACCGAGGAGACCACAACCGGCGTGATCCGATTGCGTGCCATGGAGGCCGATGGCGTCATCAGGTTCCCCGTCGTGGCTGTAAACGACTCTGCCACCAAGCATTTGTTCGACAATCGCCATGGGACCGGTCAGTCGGCAATCGACGGCATCATCCGCTCGACCAACTTGCTGATCGCAGGCAAGACGGTGGTCGTCGTCGGGTTTGGTGACTGTGGTGCCGGTGTTGCCGCCAGAGCGGATGGTCTTGGCGCAAAGGTGGTCGTGGTTGAGGTCGATGCTGTACGGGCACTCTCGGCAGCGATGGAGGGGTACACGGTTGCGACCGCCGATGAGGCGGCCCGGATCGGAGATGTATTCATCACGGTGACGGGCAATCTGCGCGTGCTGCGCGGCAGCCACTTCGAGATGATGAAGGACGGGGCGATCATGGCCAACGCCGGCCACTTCGACGTCGAACTCGACCTCACGTACCTCGAGGCGAACTCGGTCGGCAAACGCCGGATCCGTCACGAACTAGACGAGTGGACGATGAAGGATGGCCGCCGGATCCATGTCGTGGCCGAGGGGCGCCTCGTCAATCTCGGCGCCGCGGAGGGCCACCCGGCTGAGGTGATGGATATGTCGTTTGCCAACCAGGCACTGGCTGCGGAGTGGCTCGCCACCGAAGGAGCCGACCTCGACCACAAGGTGCTTCGGCTCCCGGAGTCGATCGACCAAGACGTTGCGGCGATCGCTCTCGACTCGCTGGGTGGTGGCCTCGAGGTGCTCACCGATGAGCAGAAGCATTATCTGGCCAGCTGGGAAATGGGGACGTAAGAGAGTCTTCGGTCTTCAGCCAGAGTGGTGCGACTCCTGACCTCTGATTCCTCTCAGACCTTGGTCAGATCGATGGTGGCGCCGTGGCGCTCCCTGGCCTTGTCGAGGACGTCGACAATCTCGCGTTCCACCAACTCATCCTTCTCCAGGAGTTCGTCGCGCAACGCCTCGATCAGGTGACGGTTGTCGCGCAACAGAGCTGTGACTACAGCCTTCTGTTCCGTCAGGAGGGAATCAACGGCGGTGCGAGCCTTCTCATCGGCGAGGACGCTTGCTCCAAGGTTTCCGCCCGCGATGCCTCTGTCGACGGCACTGAACGAGATCAGCGAATCGCCCATGCCGAGTGATCCGATCATCTCCACCGCGATGTTGGTAGCAGTGGCCAAATCGCCGGCGGGACCGGTTCCTGATTCTCCGTAGAACAACTCTTCGGCAACCATGCCACCCAGAGCGATCTGCATAAGAGCCACGGTCTCACTCCGTCGCTTGGTGTAGCGCTCCTCTGTCTCGGTGTGCGCCAGCAGTCCCAGCGCGTCCTTCCGTTTTACGATCGACAGCAGGTTCATCTTGCGGCCTTTGCCAGCCAGATAGGCGACGACCGCGTGCCCTGATTCGTGGACGGCGATGCTGTCTCGTTCCTCGATCGTGTACTCAGTCGGTTCTGCGAGGCCGATCTCGATATCCATGCGTGCCCGACGTAGATCGGAGACGCTCAGGCTGCCGCGTTTGTCGCGCAGAGCGAACAGAAGAGCTTCGTCGAACAGGCGCTCCAGCGACGCGGGGGAGTAGCCCATTGTCGTGGCGGCGAGGTCTTCTCGGGCGACCTCATCCATCGAGGGATCGTGAACCTTGGTCTCGAGAAAGAAGTCGATCAGCTCGCGGCGTTGCTTTCGAGCCGGAAGCGCAAAGTGGAAGATCCGGTCGAAACGTCCCGGGCGCAGCAGGGCCGGATCTAGTTGGTCGGCGCGGTTGGTAGCTCCGATGAGCAGGATGTTGGCGAATTGCGGCTTGCTGCTCTTGAAGTGTCGGTGCTGGGGCAGGAACTTGTTGGCAGTGCGACGCAGCGCGTTTGCAAAACGGGTGCCGCGTGGGGGATCGTCAAATGACTGCATCTGGACCAGGAGTTCGTTTACGACACCCCCGGTGCCTTCGGAGATGGATGCCTTGCTGACGGCGGGATCAAAGCTGGCTCGGCTCATCCCACCGCGACGGCCGCCGATGGCGTCGAATTCCTCGATGAACCCGATAGCGCCGCCCTCTTGCCTCGCCACCTTGCGGAGCCGACGAAAGTACGACCTGATCTTGCGTGCAGTGGCGCCGTACCACATGCTCTGGAACGCGGTAGAGGAGACGAACAGGAATGGAACACCCGCCTCTTTGGCGAGGGCCTTGGCAGTGTGCGTCTTGCCGGTGCCGGGGGGGCCTTCGAAGAGAATCCCGCGACGTGGCTGGCCGCCCATCTTGTCGCGGAATTGCTGGTGATTCAGGAAGACATCAAGAGTGTGCCGCACTTCGGGCAGGACCGGGCCCAGACCCTTGACATCGTCAAAGGAGATATCGATCTGCTCGGGGAGAAAGACGATCTCGGGAGAGCGTCCGTTTCCCAACATCGGTCCAATCAGGACGACACCCAGCAGAAGGATGATGAAAACACCGGGGAGCCAGTAGATGGCTTCGGGCGGCAATTGCGGCCAACCCGGCGAAACCGGGCTACCGCTCAGGATGCGCAACCACAGCCAGGCGACGAGAGGGGACATGATCCATGCGAGTCTGCGGAGCCGGCGGCTGCGCTGGAGTTCCCTCGTGACCTGTACGTCTACCGGCATCTGTGTCCCTCCACCTTGCAACTCCACGGCAACCCTAGAACACAGAGAGTAGTCACCCCATACGGAAAGCGTTTACGGGGACGTCATTTGGTTTGGCTGCAGGTGACTAGCCACGGTCCGCCTCAACTGGCATGCTCGGAATCGTGACCTGCGTCGCGTGTCGGATGGCCTCGACCGATTGGATTTGTCCTCGGTGCAGGGGGTCGTTGGCAGCCGCTCCAGACCAGGTTGTCGGTGGGGTCTTGGTCAGGAGTGTCTTCTGTCATGAGGGGGCAGCCCGGCTGCTGGTGCACCGGCTCAAATATGAGGCTGTATTTGCGATAGCGTCACGCTTGGCTGTTGTGCTCGAACCGCTACTCCGACCCGACTGCGCGGCGATCATCCCGATCCCTCGGGTGACGGCGCGACGGTGGA
>CAXMOL010000091.1:0-6337 GCA_964194935.1 uncultured Kiloniellaceae bacterium | reverse complement strand
CCATCCTGCACCTTGAGGTAGGCAACACCTGCTGCGATCAGGAAAATGACCCCGACCGCCGACAGGAAGATGCCGACCGACTGCAATCTGTTCCGTTTCATCCGAGATTTCTCCTTGCTCGGTATTGAGATATGAGTGCTTCTTTCAAGCTCCCACACTTCTTTGTGAATTCTTTCACAAGTATTTGTGAAATCTTTCACATGGTTTCGTAAATCGTCGATAACCGATAGAGGCTTAGGTCCTTACGACCCCGGCAAAATCCCGGTAGGTCCCGGTCGAGACGGCAACGAGAGTCGTCACACCAGAGAAAAGAAGCAACGGAGTCCGACTGAGATCAGACGTCGGCCAGCGCCGAAGTATCCGTGAGCTCGATCATCGCCTCGGCAAACTGCCGCAGCACAGCCCGCCGCATGCAGTACCAGGTGCGAGGCCCGTCCCTCGTCGCGTTGAGCAGGCCGGCTTCACGAAGCAGACGGAGGTGCTCCGAAATCGTCGATTGAGCCAGGTCGAACTCATCGACTATTTCCTGAGCGATATGGGGTTGACACTCGATGAATTGCTCGAGAATCCTTATCCGCGCTGGATGAGCCAACCCTTTTGCGATCTCGGAGAGCCGCTCTTCGCTCAGAGGTTCCGGCTCGGGATGGTCCGCCATTCCACACATTGGTGGATGTGTGTCACTCATCCTCATCTCCTCAACATGCTTGTGAAGTCTTTCACAAGATGGCATTCATCGCTGATCGACGATAGGGGCATACGACCCAAAGAAGGGCTTTACGCTCGGGCTCGGACTCGATTCGGCTGTCCGTCGCGACGATCTTGCGCTTGTTTGATCTGCAGAAGCATGCCGACATAACCGGCAACCAGCAGGTCGACTGCCAGATTGATGATGAGGAACATCGTCGACCCCGTGACGATCGCTGCCGCAAGTGTTATCGGCACTGCTGCGACGAGGACGATCAAGGCGAGGCGGCGGCGAGCCAGAACGCTGTCGCGCTCTCCGGGCATGGCGGGGCCGCTCGGTGCCGTTGCGGTTCGCTGTCGGGGATCGGTCATCGACCTCTCCTTCTCCTTCGTCTGCCATCAAGGATACGGATGCCGCGCGCCCGTTGGAGCAAATATCGGCAATCAAATCCAATTTCATCCTATTGCAGGCTCACAGCCAGGGGGGTCTAGTGGGCGGTAGGGCGATCCAGCAGCAGTTCCACTGCATGGGCCAGCGCCGGACCCACAATGGCGAGCGATTCGGTCACGCCCGAAACCGAGCCGGGGAGATTGATGATCAGCGTCTCACCGACGATGCCACTCACTCCGCGAGAGAGCATGCCGTGCGGGTTCGATCCGAACGTCGCACTCCTCATCGCCTCCGCCAGTCCCGGGGCCTCCCGTTCAATAACGCGGCGAGTGGCTTCGGGGGTCAGATCACGCGGGGCGACGCCCGTCCCTCCGGTCGTTACAACAAGATTGACACCGGCAGCGGCGACCCGAAGGGCGTTCTCGACTTCATCCACTCCGTCCGGCACCACCACCACGTCGACAGCGAACCCAAGAGCGCCGAGGGCGGCCGCCGCCGCCGGACCGCTGCCATCCTCTGCTTCACCCCGGCTGACTCGATCCGAGACGGTGATGACCGTCGCTCTTACCGCTCCCATTCGCCGCTGGCCCCTCCCGATTTACGCAGCAATCGCACCGGACCGATCTCTGCGCCTCGCTCGATTCCTTTGACCATGTCGTAGATGGTCAGCGCACCGATCGAGGCCCCCGTCAGCGCCTCCATCTCAACACCGGTGCGGTCCGTCGTAGCGACCGTGACCACGAGCCGGGCACCGACATCGATCTCTTCGATCTCAACCGTTACTGAAGACAACGCCAACGGGTGGCACAGCGGGATCAGGTCGGCGGTGCGCTTCGCCGCCTGAATGGCAGCGACCCTCGCCACAGCAGTGGCATCGCCCTTGGGGAGCGACCCCTCGAAGAGGGCGGCTCTGGTTGACTTGCTCAGAATGACAACGGCCTCGGCCACGGCCTGACGATCGCTGGGGGCCTTGGCACCGACGTCAACCATCCGGGCACTGCCGGTTTCATCGAGATGGGTCAGATCATCCACCGAGCGCCTCCTCATAGGTTCTGATTTCAGGGCTCCGGAACCACTCCAACTCGACGGTAGCTCCGGCTGCCACATCACCAACTCCGACCGGGACGACCGCAAAGGCGTCCGCCGCTGCCAGGGCACTCAGAATATTCGATCCTTGCCCGCCAGACGAGGTGGCAGTCATTCCCTGAGAATCCATCGCGGTACGGACTCTGACAAAAACCGTCTTCTCCGGGTGGGTCGAGACCGCCGTGGTCAGCACAGCCGAGCTACGTCGCCGGAACAGACGGCTGGCACCCATCCGTCTCAATAGTGCCGGCCTCACGAATTGCTCGAACGCAACCATCCCCGATACCGGATTCCCCGGCAGGCCAAACAATGGCGTATCACCGAGAAAACCGAACGCAAAAGGCTTTGCCGGCTGCATCGCCACCTGCCAGAACTCAACCCGACCAAGATCAGAGAGGACTTGCTTTACGAGGTCGTACTCCCCCATCGAGACGCCGCCACTGGTGACCACCGCATCAGCATTCGTTGCCGCCTCGCCGAGAACCGACCGAAGCAAACGAGCGTCGTCCGGCACGATTCCCAAGTCGAGTACCTCTGCCCCGAGTTCGTCGAGCGCACCAACCAGCATCGGACGATTCGAATCGTGAATGGCACCAGGACGCAGACCGGCAGCACCGGCTGGAACCAATTCGTCTCCGGTCGAAAAGACGGCCACTGTCGGTCGCCTGGTCACAGCCGGTTCGGCCATGCCCACCGACGCCAGCAGACCCAGATGCATCGGGTTGAGCCGGGTACCGGCGCTCAGGACGGTCGAACCAATCTCGATGTCTCCCCCTGCCCCCCGCACGTGGTCACCGGTATTCGCCGAAGAGAGCACGACCACTTGATCGCTCCGATCGGTCTGGGTGTCCTCAACGATGACAATTGCGTCGGCGCCTGTGGGGATGGGGGCCCCTGTCATGATCTTGATGGCGGTGCCCGATTCGACTTCCGACTTTGCGACGCTGCCGGCGGGAACATCCTCCAACACTGTGAGCGTGACCGGAGTCGACGACACATCCTGAGCACGAACTGCGTATCCATCCATGGCCGAGTTCGCAAAGGGCGGAACCGGATGCGGGGCCGATACATCCTCTGCCAACACCAAGCCGAGGCATTCCCCGAGAGGTGCGACAACGGAAGGGAACACCTCCATTGCCGCCAACACCGCGCGCTGCGCATCGACCAGCGGCTTCATGCGGAATCGCTCTCCAGGGTGTGCTCGGCACCCCCAAGCAGTCGCCGAATGTTGTGATGGTGTCTTGTCACGATGAGGAGGGCCGTGGCTCCCGCCCAGCCGAGCGACCATTCCCGATGACCTAACAGCGCAAAGCCGGGAACCAGGGCCATAACGACAAGTAGCGAAGCGACGGAAGCCCGCTTGGTCAGCCCGACAAGCCCGGCCCACACGACCAGCAGAGCGATGCCCAGTACCGGTTCGAACCAAAGCGTCAATCCCCCAGCTGCGGCGACACCCTTGCCGCCGCGCAGCCCGTGCCAAATCGGAAAGCAGTGGCCAACGGCGGCCGCGAACCCGGCTGCGAACCCCACCGCCTCACCCACCATGATGTCGCCTAGAGCGGCCGCTCCCACACCCTTGCCGATGTCGCCCAGAAGAACGACCGCGGCCGTGCCGCGGCCCATGCTGCGCAGCACATTGCTCGCGCCCGGATTGCCACTCCCCTGTGCGTAGATGTCGGTGCCAAGGAGCCGCGGAACGATCACGCCAAAATCGACGCTGCCGAGCAGATACCCGGCTGCCACCACTGAAAGAGTCGTGCCATCCACCAGATCAAGTCTAGGAATGGCCCTCGCCACCCTACGATGCCCTTCTTCGTCACCAGGGGTCATCAAGTGATTGCCGCGTCTGACATTTCGGTCTCTTGTGGTTCCCGCAGCAAAGTCTCCCTGTCGCCGGTGCCCAACGCGGCACAAGCTTCCATTGGGGGGGTCGAAGTGGCCGACGAAACGACCGCGAGATGACCGCCCCCTCCGACCGGACCGAGATACGGCGGCTCCCGGAACGTGCCGTCTATGACCGTGAGAGCATTCATGCAATCGTCGACGAAGCGTTGATCTGCCACGTCGGCTTCCTGGCAGACGCGTCGCCGGTGGTGATTCCAACCATCCACGCTCGCATCGGCGACACCCTGTATTTCCACGGATCTCCTGCATCTCGAATGCTGCGCGGAATGAAGAAGGGCATGGAGGTTTCGATCGCAATCACCCTCCTGGACGGACTCGTGGTGGCCCGTACCCCCTTCCACCAATCTCTCAACTACCGCAGCGTTATCGTCTTCGGAGAAGCCCGCTTGGTTGACGACCTCGACGAAAAGCAGCTGGCACTCAAGGCCGTGACAGACCATGTGACTCCTGGTCGCTGGGAGGACTCCCGTCCCCCAAGCGAGAAAGAGATAGCCGGGACACTCGTTCTTGCTGTTCCGCTCGATGAAGTGTCGGCGAAGGTGCGCATCGGTCCCCCCGTCGACGAGGAAGATGACATCGGACTCCCCTATTGGGCCGGGGTGGTGCCGCTATCAATCGTGCCCGGCGCCCCAATTCCCTCCGAGGAAGTCGATTGGCCCGCCCCCGAATACCTGACCGACTACCGACGTCCCGTCTAACCCCTTCCCCCGGTGCACCACGCGATATACGGTGACCGGTGTATTGGTTGCAGCCGCCCCCCTACCTCCACCGGATCGGGGCAGTGCTCCTGATCGTCGGTGCCATCGTCTGGGATCTCCAAGCAACAGCTACAAAGCCCTATCCGATCGCCGCCCGGCCCATCGCAATCGGCTCACCACTGACCCCGGATGCAGTCGCATGGATCGAACTCCCCAGTGATCTGATTCCCAGCCCCGACCTCATCGACGCCACGGCAGCACGCAACATCGGAGCAGGCGAGCCCCTCACATCAGCGCTCCTGGCCGGTCCCGTCTCTGCTCCTCCGGGTTGGTGGACGGTGCCGATCGAAATCGGGACACTGTCGGCACCCGGCGACGAGGTCATGCTCGTAGTCGTGACCCCGCCGCTCCAGGCGTCTGGGCTCGTGATCACCGCTCAAACGAGTGATCCATACACAAGCAATTACCGGCCGGCTGCCGTGGCGGTGCCGCCGGGGATGGCACCGGTAATCGCCGCTGCAGAGCGCGAGGGCATTCTCATCACCGCGGTCCGGCCTCGAGAGGGCGACCTGTAGGCTCTCCCGGTGCTAAACGCCGCCTTCTGGGGTCTCGTCCAAGGCCTCACCGAATTCCTCCCCGTGTCTTCGAGCGGACACCTCGTCCTGATCCCGGCCCTGCTCGGAATCGAAGAACCGGATTTGGCCGCCAGCGCCATGCTTCACGTCGGAACTCTGGTGGCCGTGGTTTGGTTCTACCGCACCGACATCGCAGGCCTGGCCCGAGAACCGCTATCGGACCACAGCAAGCGAATCTGGATGCTGTTGGCAGTCGGAACAATTCCGGCAGCGATCGTGGGCCTGACGCTCGACGGTCCAATCGAGATCATCTTCTCCGAACCGGCCTTCGTGGCTATCGCGCTCATTCTCACCGGCCTCGTGCTGACATTGGGGCTGCTGTTCCCACCAGGAACAAGGGTCATCGGTGACGGCCGGGTTGGCGATGCCATAGTCGTTGGTCTGGCTCAGGCTCTCGCCTTGATCCCCGGGGTCAGCAGATCAGGCACCACCATTACCGCCGGCCTGGTTCAAGGTTTCAGCAGACTCGAAGCAGCCAGATATGCGTTCCTCCTTGGCATACCTGCCATCGCTGGAGCCGGTCTACTGCAGGGAATCGAACTCGTCGACCGTGGCGGCTTCGAGTCGAGCCTGCTCGTCGGGATGGCGGTCGCCGCAATAACCGGCTACTTCGCCATCGACGCCCTGGTAAAGCTCCTGGGACGCACCGGCCTAGCTCCGTTTGCCATCTACTGCGTCGGATTCGGGACTGTCTCGCTCTTCTTCGTCTAGAAGTGAACGGTGCAGTACGGCTCCACCGGCCACCGCATCATCGCGTCCAGCAGACCCACTGCGCTGGGATCGCCATCGATCCGACCGGCCCATGCGAGTTCCTCAATCCGCGGTGCACCGAGGTAGGCAGAGCCGATCGACTCGGCGCTCAAGATGACATCCGGCACCGAGTCGACCTTGGCAGCAGTCGCCTTCTCCGGACCACCGGCAATCACAAAACGTCCGCT
>CAXMOL010000090.1:0-21057 GCA_964194935.1 uncultured Kiloniellaceae bacterium | reverse complement strand
AAACACGGCGCCTTCGGGGCCTAACAGGACCCGAACGCCGCAGCCATAACGAAACAGATGGTCGCCCGGCAGGGCGACACCACCATGCGGAGGCGCTTCGGGGTGCTGAGAGCCCCCTACCAACGGCTTCGCCGTTGACTCCCCCCAAAGGGGAGGGTGGTTTCTGACTTAAGACCCAGGATGGGGGAGTCCCCGGGACCAAAAAGGAGAGGGCCCCGGTTGGGGCCCTCTCTCATCGACTGTCTGAGGCTGGTCACTCCTCGATCCGAGAGATCACGACCGAGCGTCGCGGCTCCTCGCCCTCGGAGAAGGTCTTTACCCCTCCGAGATCGGCGGCTGCGTCGTGAACCACCTTGCGGTCGGCGGCGTTCATGGGTTCAAGCATGATCTCGCCACCCTCCTCCATGATCTTTTCGACCAACCGCCCGGTGTAGATCCGTAGTGCCTCGCGACGGCGCTCGGTGTAACCACCGATGTCGAGCCTGATGCGGGCACCGGCTTGTGACTTGCGCTGCACGATCGTGCGCGACAACTCCAATATCGCCTGGAGTATGGCTCCCTTGGCACCGACAAGCGCCTCGGTCTGCTCGCCGGTCACGTTGGCGAGGATTATGTCCTCCTCGACCGTGCACTGCACCTCACCCTCAAGCCCAAAGGCATCAAGGAGTCCCGTGAGGAAGTCCTTGACCATCGTGGCCTGTTCGTCCCTATCGACTTCCACTTCCACCTTGGGCTCCTTCTTTTGCTGAGAGTCGTTGGAGCGCCGTGGCTCCCGCTGCGGGCGTTGCTGCTGGCGAGGTTGGTCGGTGCGGGCCTTCTTTGCGTCCGGTGACCGGCCTGACGAGTTCTTCCCCGAACCACGCCCCTCTGAGCGCGAGCCGTTCCCAGCCTTTGTCGTTCCTTCCGAGGACCGCGATCTACTACGAGAATCGCCCGAGCCGCCACCCGACGCCTTGCCTTCCGAGGACCGCGATCTACTACGAGAATCGCCCGAGCCGCCACCCGCCGGCTTGCCGCTACCTCGACCTCTGCCCCCGCGACGCCTTTTGCCGCCAGATGACTGCTTCGGCTTTACCCGAACGATCGCATCCTGGCCGCCCATGCCCAAAAAGCCGCGCTCCGATTTCTGCAACACCTCTATGTCTGCAGCGTCAGGGCCTTCGAGACCCAATTCCTCCACCGCAGCGGCGACGGCGCTTTCCACGTCCTTGCTTCGGACTTCAACCCATTCGACTCCGGTCACTACCTTCTCCTCCGCTTATTGCCGCGCTTCTTTTTCGACCCCTGGGGGCGACGTTTGGGCCCGGAGTCCTCAATGGGGTCTCCTGGCTCGGCGTCCTCGGTCGGGGTCGGTTGAGCTGCTGGCTTGTTCTTCTTGGCTTCCTTCGCCTCTATCACTGCCTTCTCGGCGTGCTTTTCATCAAGGTTGATAATCAGAGCCTGCTGGCCAATCCGGAAGATCTGGCTGGCAGCAAAGTACACCACCAGGCCTGCAGGCATATTGAAAGAGATAAACCCGAAGAAAAATGGAAAAATCTTCATGACGGCCTGTCCCGGTTGGGGAGGTGCGTCCTTATTGCGGGACATCGTTTGCTTCTGCTGGTAATAGGCCGTCGCCATCACCAAGATAATGGCGATGAAATAGGGGATTGCGGCGACTAGGTCGCCGGCCACTTGAACGCCTTCGGTTGTCGTCTCTCCCAACCCAACCGCGCTGGGGGTACGGGTGAGATCCATTCCCAAGAATCCCAGCTTCGTACCAGACTTGATGGCCGCCTCGAGGTTGCTGCCCTCAGTGACCCACTTCAGGGGTTCGGTCGACGCAAACGACCTCAACACGCTGAACAGCGCAAACCAGATCGGCATCTGCAGTATCAGGGGCAAACAACCGGCAGCCGGGTTTACGCCCTTTTCTTTGTACAACTCCATCATTGCGGCCTGTTGAGCCGTCTTGTCTTGTTTTAGTTCGCGCTGGATCTTCTTGATTTCCGGCTGGATCTCCTGCATCGCCTTCATCGAGCGCGTCTGCTTCAAGGTGAGTCGGAACAACAACAATCCGATCGTCACGGTCAGCAAGATGATCGCTATGCCAAAATTTGGTATAACGCTGTAGAAGAATGTCAGGATTCCGCCGAGAATCTCCTGGATCCCATTCCAGATCGCAGACATCAGTGTGCCTCCAACTCGACGTTCGTGGTTTCACCAGTGCGTCGCCGCACAGGATCAAGTCCACCTTCTCTAAGCGGGTTACAGCGACCGACTCGCTTGACGGCCATCCACGTGCCTCGGAGAGCTCCCCATTCCCCGATGGCATCGAACGCATACTCTGAACAGGTGGGCAGGTATATGCAACGGCGTCCCAATACAGGGGAGACCACCTTGCGATACGCGAGGATCAGTCGCTGCAGCCACCAGCCCGGCTGGTATGGCCTCAGTTTCCTCTCTTCCTCTGCCAATTTCAGTCCTCCTCGGTCACGGCACGAGTGAGCCAGTCGACCAGTTCCTCAAACGGAACTTCCGTCACCACCGAAGTGGCGATCACGACATAGTCGCGACCCACCCGGATCGGAGCCAGGGCGAGTGCCTCTCGCAGGCGGCGCTTGGCGCGATTGCGCTTTACCGCCGGCCCTACCGCACGTCCTGAGACGAACGCGGCGCGACACCTTTCCGACAACCCGGGTGCGGTGAAGGCGGTAATACCGCCGACCCGACGCCGGACTCCGGTCCGGCGCACCCTCCCAATGTCAGAACGGCTCCGAAGTGACGCGTAGGAGCGGCCCCTACGCGGAGAGGCGGCGACGGCCCTTGCGGCGACGGCGTTTGAGCAGGTCGCGACCGGCCCGGGTTCGCATGCGAATCCGGAAGCCGTGCTTGCGCTTGCGGCGTCGAACGTTTGGCTGATACGTGCGCTTCATGAGGAGACGCTCCGAAGAGAGTGGGGGAGTGCGTCGGACCGGGAGGTTACGGAGGGTGGGCGGCCTTGTCAAAGGTAGATAGGGCCATTTGGGGTTGGCCGCGAGAAACGTATTTGAGTCGCGAAAGATAGGTCAAGGCCTGCACCACATAGATCAGGCACCGCGCGGCGTTTTCGGCCAGGTCAGAAATCGCCGAAAGTCGTTATGCTCCATAGGGTATAGACGATCAGCCTCCACTCCGGTGGGTGTGGATAAGCCCAGTTTTGTCGTTCTTGTGACCATCGGGTAGCACTCCATATACTCGCCCGTCCCGGGTCGATTCCCCGCTCACTTCTCCGCATCGGGCGGAACGGGATTGACCTAGCCCGTGGGAGGCGCAGGGATGGAGGATCTGGGTTTTCCACAGATGTGGATACCCCTGTGGAGAAGAGAATTGGTCGTTCGAAGGTACTGAGAGGCAAAGAGTGGAAGCGCATCCCGCCGCTGAAAGCTGGGAACAGTTCCGACAAACCCTTCGTGGACACGTGACTCCGGTGACCTGGAGGACTTGGCTCGACGGACTCCGCCCGGAGTCGATCGACGACACCGTCATTCATATCACCGCTCCGAGCGAGTTCCATCTGCGCTGGGTAAATGAGAAATTCAGACCTCTCGTTGAGGATGCCGTAGGAATCGCCTTTGGTTCCGGGCTATCGGTCGAGCTCTCAGCACCAGCCGAACCAGCGTATGAGCCTCTTCTCGAGGAAGACCCGGAGCCCGATGTCCTCAATACCGTGCCGCTGGCACCGGTCGAATCCGAGACCGGATCGCGCTTCGTACCCAAGTATTCGTTCGAGAACTTCGTGGTCGGACCATCAAACCGCTTCGCCCACGCGGCTGCGATGGCAATCGCCGAACAACCCGGCGGAAACTACAACCCGCTGTTCGTCTACGGCGGCTCCGGCCTGGGGAAAACTCATCTCCTCCACGCTCTGGCGCAGCACTCCAAATTGCTGCATCCGGATCTAGTGATCTCCTACATGTCATCCGAGGAATTCTTCAATCATTTCATCGACGGGATTCGCAAGAAGCGCATGGACGAGTTCAAGGCCCTGTACCGCACCGTCGACATCTTCCTTCTCGATGACGTTCAGTTTCTCGAGGGCAAGGAACAGATCCTCGAAGAGTTCTTCCACACATTCAACTCCCTCTATGAGGCAGGCAAACAGTTGGTGTTCTCTGCCGACCGCCCACCCAAGAGCCTCACCAGCCTCGAAGCCCGGATTCGTAGCCGTTTCGAATGGGGTTTGACCACAGATATCCAGCCTCCGGATATCGAGACTCGCCTCGCCATCTTGAGCAGGAATGCTGCGTTCGCACCACAACCGATCCCCGAACCGGTGCTCGAGTTCATCGCCAGTCGCGTGGTGGACAACATCCGGGAACTGGAGGGAGCCCTCACCCGGGTAACGGCGTACGCCGCCCTGACCCACCAACCCATCAATCTGGAAATGGCCGAAGACGTGCTGCAGGACCTCGGTCCTGCCAATAGCACCGCCCCGGTCAGCCCTGGTCGGATCCTGGCAGCCACAGCAGAGGCCTTCAGTCTCTCCATCGCTGACCTGGAGGGCCCCCGCCGCAACCAGCCGCTCGCTCGCGCTCGCCAGATCGCCATGTACATAGTCCGGGAGATGACCGATCTTTCCCTTCCCAAGATCGGGGTCATCTTTGGGGGACGCGATCACACCACAGTTCTGCACGGGATCAACACCGTTGGTCGTCTGATGACAGAGGACGAGTTGCTCTTTGATCGGGTCACCGCCCTCATGCAAGGCCTGCGGAGAACCCCGTGAACAACTCTCTCACTTGTCCACTTGCTCCACCGCCGCTTTCTCACCGTGTGGGCAAATCATGTTTCTCTCCCCAGACCATGTATAAGAAAAACACCGCCTCACCAGGGGTTTTGTGGAGCAATCCACAGTCCACACCCCCTACTACCACTACTACATCCATTTGAAATACAAAGCAGTAAGAAGGGCAGGGACAATCTGTGCGTATCCGAGCTGAACGAGACGATCTCGTTGATGTGCTGAGCCGGGCCGGGCGCGCCGTCGGGACGCGTTCTCCTCTCCCAATCCTGCAGGGCGTCTTGGTCGAAGTCACCGGCAAGACGATGCGGGTGACTGGAACGGATCTCGAGGTGACGGCCCGAACCGAGCTGGAGGTGGAGGTGATCGAGGAGGGATCAACGGTGATTCCGGCCCGACTCGCCACCGAGGCCGTGCGGAAATTGCCCCCGGGAGCGGTTGTGCTCGAGGCGAAAGAGGGTGAGATCGAAATCACCGGAGGGGGCCCCAGGTTCCGGTTCAGGGAGTTGGCCATCGACGAGTTCCCGAAGCTCGAAGAACCCGATCTGACGGAGGCAGTGGAAGTCGATGGGGCCGCTTTTGCGGCGGCGCTCAGTCAGGTTTCGGTTGCGGCCAGCGCTGACGACGCCCGCCCAATTCTCACTGGGGTGTTCTTTGAGCACGAGGAGGGCAAGTTGCGTCTCGTAGCCACAGACTCCTACCGCCTGGCGGTTCGTGACGTGCCGGCCGTCGACGCAGACCTCTCGGGGCTGATCCCGGTGCGAGCACTCAAGGAACTCAGCAGGAGCGTGGGTTCTCCCGAACTCAGGGTCGCCGTGGGAGACCGTGAAGCTGCTTTCTCCTCCAAGCGAGGAACGCTTACGGCCCGGCTCATCGAGGGTGCTTTTCCCAACTACCGGCAGTTGATCCCGGATTCGTATCCCAGTCGGCTTGTTGCCAGCCGAGAGTCCTTGTTGGCGGCGATCGATCGTGCATCCTTGGTCGCAGAGGACCACATTCCGATTCGGCTCAGCCTTTCGTCCAGTGGCATCGACCTCAGTGTGTCCCGTCAAGATGTCGGCGGGGAAACAGAGCATGTCGAAGCCGAATACAACGGCGAAGAGATGACGATCGCCTTCAACAGCCGCTACCTCAACGACGGCGTCACAGCAGTAGAGGAAGAGACTGTCGCTTTGGATGTGCTGGATCCGTTGAAGCCGGGTGTGCTGCGGGGCGGCGAAGGCGAGGACTTCTTGTACCTGCTGATGCCGGTGAGGTTGTAGGAGTCAGCGGTTTAAATACGCGGTTGGATCTCATGGATTTATGTGTTCCGTTCTCCGTTTTCCGGTCTAGATCTCAGAATGACGCTTCTTCGTGAGATTGCTCTGGCTCGAACTGGGCCATTTTCGAGCGCACGGTTCGCTGCGGTTTGACCCCGGCAGCGGCGTAAATGTATTGATTGGCGACAACGGAACAGGGAAGACCTCGGTGCTTGAGGCGATCGGATATCTCGCTGCCCTGAAGTCCTTTAGAGGAGCACCCGACGCTTCTCTGGTTGCCGACGGCGCAGAGGAGGCAATCGCTAGAGGGGAGTTCGTCGCCGACGAGAGAACCTCGCTGGTAGAGGTGGAGGTGCCGGCCCAAGGGCGGCGCCGGGTTTTGCTCGACGGAAAGCGGCCCAAGGGTCGAGCAGAGGTGGCCGAGCGCGTTGCTCTCGTCTCCTTTCTCCCCGACGATCTCGACTTGGTGAAGAGAGGCCCCGCTTATCGAAGGGAGTACCTGGATGACGCTGCGGTCCAGGTCTGGCCGGTGGCCGGGTCAGAGTTCGCCGAGTACGACAAGACCGTAAGACAACGCAACGCCCTTCTGAGGAGGGACGGACGCAATGCGGATTCCACGACGCTCGACGTACTCGATGAGCGGTTGGCATCACTGGGTGCTGCGGTCCTCGGCCGGCGGTTGGCGGTGGCGAGGTTGCTGGAGCCCGTCGTAGCCGACCTATACGGTGAACTCTCTGGAAAAGAGGGAAGGGTGGAGTGGAGGTATGAAGCAGCCGGCTTGGGCCAACCGGATCGCTCCGGCGACGCCGAGGCCTTGCGACCACTCTTGGCCGAGGCCCTGGCCGGCGCTCGACAGTCGGACCTCGACCGGCGGACGACAACGGTTGGACCGCATCGCGACGAAGTTGTCATGTTGATTGATGGTCGCGATGCCCGCTCCAGGGCCAGTCAGGGAGAGCAGCGCTCGATAGCGCTCGGTCTGCGTGTTGCCGCCTACCGGGTGCTGCTGGACAGAAGGGGAACCCCACCAGTGCTTTTGCTCGATGATGTTTTTTCCGAGCTGGATCCGGGTAGAGGGGAGAGACTGGTGGAGCTTCTTCCCTCCGGACAGGTATTCGTCACCTCTGCCCGAGAGGAAGAGGTTCCCCTGGTCGGAGAGCGGTGGATCGTGAGCTCTGGAGCGGTGACGTCGGCATGAAAGAAAGACGCGACCTCGAGCCGATCGGTAGAGACCTGGAGCTGCTGCTGGTCCGGATGGGGATGCCGACGGTGATCGACCTGACGGGACTGGTCGCCGATTGGTCGAATGTGGCGGGTGAGCCGTTCGCCGGGATGGCCGAGCCGGTCGGTTTCAAGGACGGGGAACTCGTTTTGGAGGTAAAGGATGGCAGCGCGGCAAGCCTGTTGAAGTACCGGGTTGGGCCCCTCCTGGACCGCTTGAAAGAACACTTTGGCGAGGGGACTGTTGCCCGCATCAAGATTCGTGTCGGTACTCGAAAAAAGGGCCTCTGAACAGGGGTTTTACAGCGAGGGAATCGCTGCTGGGGGTCCGATTTAGACCCAGTCAGCGGCTATACTTACACAGGTGTTAGCGGGTGTCGGAGACCTGTTCGATTTGATCCGATTGCCACCACGCAACGACACGGTTCGGGAGCGGTTGCCAAGCCGGCCGAAGAGACCGCCAACGACACCGGACGACTGGAAGGAACACAGTGGCAGGGAAGAACGCGACGTCATACAAGGCTAAGGACATCACGGTTCTCGAGGGTCTCGAGGCCGTTCGCAAGCGTCCCGCCATGTACATCGGTTCGACCGGCCCGCGAGGTCTGCATCACCTCGTTTGGGAGGTCGTCGACAACTCTGTTGATGAGGCGATGGCCGGATTCTGTACCCGAATAGACGTCACGATCCACCCAGATTGCAGCGTCACTGTAAAAGACAATGGACGCGGCATTCCGGTCGACAAGCTGGCCAAGACGGGTCTTCCTGCGGTTACGACCGTTCTCACCACGCTCCATGCCGGCGGTAAGTTCGACAGCGGCGCCTACACCGTTTCCGGCGGGCTCCACGGCGTCGGCGTGTCGGTAGTGAACGCCCTGTCGGACAAGCTGTCAGTAGAGGTCGTGAGAGATGGGTTTCGTTGGAGTCAGGACTTCGTCATGGGCAGCCCCAAAGCGAAGCTCAAGAAAGGCGCGGCCGCCAAGCGCTCCGGAACCACGATCACCTTTCACCCTTCGCCCGAAATATTCAAAGAGACGACGGATTTCGACTACGCCACGGTTGTTTCCCGACTCCGTGAGATGGGCTTTCTGAACAAGGGTCTCGAGATCAGACTGACCGACGAGAGAACGTCGCCGGAATCGAAGGAGACCTTCAAGTACACCGGCGGCCTCGTCGACTTCGTAAAACACCTGAATGCGAAGCGGGAGCCACTTCACGGTCAAGTGGTCAACTTCGACACCGCCAGCAAAGGAGCGGAGCTCGATGTCGCCATGCAGTGGACCGCGGGCTACACCGAAAACGTCCTCAGCTTTGCCAACAACATCAACACGGTTGAGGGTGGCACCCACGAGGAAGGATTCCGCAAGGCGCTCACCAGGGCGATCAACGAATTCGCCAGAGACCGCGGGATTCTCAAGGAAAAGGACCCGAACCTGGTTGGTGAGGACGTCCGGGAGGGTCTTACGGCGATCGTTTCGGCGAAAGTGAGATCACCACAATTCGAGGGCCAGACCAAGACCAAGTTGGGCAACACGGAGGTCCGGTCTTTTGTGGAGGTGGCCCTCAACAAGATGCTCCCAGAGTGGCTGAACCGCCACCCCGGAGATGCACGAAAGATCGTCGAGAAGTGTGTTGGTGCATCGCGAGCGCGCATGGCAGCCCGGGCCGCCCGTGACCTCACCCGACGCAAGAGCCTGCTCGAATCGGCAGGCCTTCCCGGGAAGCTGGCCGACTGCTCATCGCGCGACCCGGCGCTGAGCGAGATCTTCATCGTCGAGGGAGACTCGGCTGGCGGCTCGGCAAAGCAGGCGCGCAACAGCGAGTTCCAGGCGATCCTCCCCCTGCGGGGAAAGATCATCAATGTCGAAAAGCACCGGCTCACCAAGGTCCTGCAGAACAACGAGATCCAAGCGTTGATTACGGCCATCGGCACCGGGATAGGTGAGGACTTTGATCTGGAGAAGGCGCGCTATCACCGGATAGTGATCCTGACGGATGCCGATGTAGACGGGTCACACATCCGCACATTGCTGTTGACGTTCTTCTTCCGTCACATGCGTGGACTCATGGACGCCGGGTACGTGTACGTGGCACAGCCGCCGCTGTATCAGATCAAAGCGGGAAAGCAGATTGCCTGGGCGTTTAGTGATCTTCACCTCGAGCAGGTGAAGGCGGATTTCAAGAAAAAGAAGTGGTCGTTGCAGCGGTACAAGGGTCTCGGCGAGATGAACGCCGGTCAGCTGTGGGAGACAACTATGGACCCAGAGCAGCGAGTGCTGTTGCGGGTGGGTCTGGATGACCTCGCCCTGGCGGACGATGTGTTCCAAACGCTTATGGGTGACGACGTTGCCGCGCGACGCTCCTTTATCCAGCAGAACGCCAAAGATGTTCGCTTCCTTGATTTCTGATGGTGGCGATTGGAGACCGGCAAGCAAACGAGCGACAGGCGCCTTCGGCCTTCTGAACCGAATACTGACGACTGAGGATTGAGAATGACCGACGAAAGATCACCCCGGGGCGCTATCGAGCTCGTTGACATCGAGCACGAGATGAAGAACTCCTTCCTGGAGTATGCGATGTCAGTGATTGTGTCCCGCGCTCTGCCTGACGTTCGGGATGGCCTGAAGCCGGTGCACCGTCGCATCCTGTTTGCGATGTGGGATTCGGGCATCCGGCCGACTTCGCCATATCGCAAGAGCGCCAGGGTGGTCGGCGACGTAATGGGTTGGTTCCATCCCCATTCGAATGATGCAATCTACGACGCCTTGGTCAGGATGGGACAGGAGCATGCCAGCAGGTACACGCTCATTGATCCTCAGGGAAACTTTGGAACGGTCGACGATCCGCCGGCGGCGATGCGCTACACCGAGTGTCGCCTCGAAAAGCTGTCCGGGCACCTACTGGATGGGATCGACGAGGAGACGGTCGAATTCGGAGACAACTACTCGGGGGAGCGCACCGAGCCAATTGTGCTCCCGGCGCGGTATCCGAATCTGCTGGTAAACGGTTCGACGGGAATCGCCGTCGGTATGGCAACCAACATCCCGCCACACAACCTTGGTGAGATCATCGACGCCACCCTGCACCTGCTCGAGAACCCGAAGGCAACCACAGACGAGGTTCTTCAGTTCGTAAAGGGTCCCGACTTTCCGACCGGCGCTTTCATCCTCGGCAACAAGGGCGTACAGGAAGCGATGTACACCGGACGGGGCTCGGTCAAGATGCGGGCCGTCTGCGAGGTGGAGGAAATCCGCAAGGGTCGGATCGCCATCATCGTCACCGAGATCCCGTACCAGGTGTCGCGCGATCGGATCATGGAGAAGATCGCCCAAGTAGTGCGCGAGAAGAAGATCACCGGAATCTCAGATTTGCGTGACGAGTCCGACCGCAATGGGATGCGCATGGTCATCGAGTTGAAGCGTGACGCTATTCCCCAGGTCGTTCTCAACCAGTTGTACAAGCAGACCCAACTTCAGGATTCGTTCGGGGTGAACATGGTGGCCCTCGTTGATGGTGTCCCGCGCACCCTCAATGTCCACGAGATGATCGGCCACTACATCGATCATCAGATGGACGTCATCGAGCGTCGGACCCGATTCCGCCTAGGGAAGGCGGAAGCCAGAGCCCACATCGTCGAGGGACTGCTCATCGCCCTGGACAACATCGACGAGGTGGTCGCGATCATTCGAGGGTCGGAAGACACCGAGGCGGCTCGCACGGCCCTCATGGCCAAGTTCAAGCTGTCCGAGATTCAGGCACAGCACATCCTCGACATGCCGCTCCGGCGCCTTACAGCGCTGGAAACCTCCAAGTTGCGTGAGGAGTATGCAGAGCTGCAGAAACTGATCAAGTACCTCAACGACTTGCTCAAGAGTCCGGCCAAGAGACGCAAGCTGATCTCCAAGGAACTGACGGAGATCCGCGCCGAATTCGCCGACAGGCGACGCAGCCGGATCATTCCCGATGAGGGCGATCTGTCACTCGAAGACCTCATTGCCGATGAAGAGATCGTTGTGACGGTCACTGGCAACGGCTACATCAAGGCGGTCAACTCGTCTGCCTACAAGCGCCAGGGTCGCGGCGGTCGCGGCGTGATCGGCGAAAACCTTCGCGAGGACGATGCGATCACCAGGGTGCTGCACACCACAGCGCACTCCTACCTGCTGTTCTTTACCAATAGGGGCGTGGTGCATCGGATCAAGGCCCACGAACTGCCTCGCAAAGATCGCACCGCCAAAGGTGTGCTCGCTCAATCGGTCATGCCATTGCAACCGGATGAAACGATTGAGGCCGTCGTGGACATGCGCGACTACGAGACCGCAAAGTTCCTTGTGGTCGCCACCAGGAACGGTCAGATCAAGAAGACCAAGTTCTCCGAATACGACAGTCGCCAGAATCAATTGATAGCCATCAGCCTCAAGGACGACGACGAGGTTGTCTCGGTGCGAACCACCGCCGGCGACAAAGACTTGCTGCTGTTCACCGAGCAGGGAATGGGTATCCGCTTCAAGGAATCCGATATCAGACCGATGGGTCGCGACACCCAGGGAGTGCGCGGGATCAACCTGCGCGAGGGTGATCGGGTGGTGTCGGCCGCCTCCAATGAAGACGGCGAGGAGGTGCTGCTTCTCACCAGTGGCGGGTATGGCAAGCGGACCAAGCTCACCGAATTCCGAGGACAGAAGCGCGGCGGTGTCGGCCTGAAAGCGATAAAGCTCACCAGGGTTCGGGGAACGGTCGTGGCGGCGCGGGTGGTCTGGCCCTCGGCCGAGATATTCGTGACCTCGTCAAACGGGATAGTCATCCGGATGGAGACCGACTTGATCAGTCGCCAGAAGCGTGATGCCACCGGTGTAAAAGTGATGGATGTCGAAGGTGACGCATCGATCGCCTCCTTCACATTGGTGCCTCCGGAAGAGACCGAAACCGCTGGGTAGGGGTTTGCCACTCGTTTCTGGAGTGGCTCGGTAACCTGCTTCAGGTCAGCGACAGGAGCAGCATGGCTGTGCAGCGCGTGCGCCGCGTCATCCGAAAAGTCGATCCGTGGACCGTGCTCAAGGTCTCGTTGGTGTTCAACGCCATCATGGCTCTCGTCTTTGTGCTGGGCACGGTCATCTTCTGGGCGATATTCGTAAACGCCGGAATCCCCGAGCGGATCAACGAACTGGCTCTGCTCATCGGGTTGGAAAACGGAATCAACCTCGACGGCGAGGTCTACTTCCGGATCGTCATCCTTCTGTCCGTCATCGGCACAATCATGATGACGGGGTTCTTTACGCTCGGTGCGGTTGTCTACAACCTCATCAGCGATCTTGTTGGAGGCATCGAAGTGATTGTCCTCGAAGAGACCGGGGCCCCACAGGGCACCAGGCCGAGGGTGAGTCTTCCGGTCGCCCCGGAGAGAGAGACACCGCGGCGCAACATCTTGCCGAAGGTAGAACCGGTGGCTCGCCCCGAACCCAGCCACGATGAGTCCGAAGACACCCGCGAGTCGGCTGCGTTCACCTTGCCCCAGACAGGGACCTAGGAACAAGTCTCCAGTCTCCTGTCTGAACACTCTCCCCTTTTGGGGGAGTCAGCGAGCGAAGCGAGCTGGTGGGGGGTTGTCGTTTCCCGTTTCCCGTTTCTCGTTTCCGGTTTCCCGTTTCCCGAATTTCTTGCTGGCGACTGGCGACTGACGACTGGCGACTGACGACTGACGACCGATACCCCCCACCAAACACCTGCGGCGTTTGACTCCCCCCAAAGGGGAGAGTGATCTCTCTTCACTCCATCGTGTATGCGGCTACTCCCAGTCCCATTCGCATGGCGGCGGTGAGATAGGCCTCAGCCACGTCCCGTGGCTCGATAGCGCCGGTGAGGTCGGTCTGGGCAGCCACCACGGCACCGGCGGCGAGGGCGATAGCCTTTAGATGGTCCCCGTCGTCGGCGACCCCGACGATCCGCGTTGCCGTGGAGCCTCCCACGGTTCCCACGACGGTTGCGGCGGCTCCGGCCCACGGACCGTCGACAGGTACGGCAATCTTGGTCGTGTCTCCGACGGGCCCGATACGTCTTCCCCACCGCGCTCCAACGGGGTCTGGAAATGCCACGGGGGTGCCGCGGCGTAGGGGCTTGCCGAACTCGGTCCATGCGATCACCGTGTCGAGCGGTTCGTCGGTTAGCGCGGCCTCGTGGACCGCAAGTGTCTCGGCGAGTCCGGCGAGCGAGCAGTTGGTGACGACGACCCGTTCGGCACTGGTGAACTGATCGGCGACATCCGCAGAGATGGCGCCCGGTATGGCGCACGCCAATCCGTCCTCGACGGCGAGACCGGCCAGGGCGGAAGAAGAGGGACCGTCGTCGGTGACCAACACGTCAAAGCCCTCAAGGCTCGAGATACGCAAGGTGCGGCGGTCCTGGGCGATGCCGGCCTGATCGCCGTAGAGACCGAGTGCTACAAGCTCGGGCTCGGCGCTGAGAATCCTCCCGGTCCTGGTCCCAACGTCGGCCACGGCGTTCAGCGCGATGCGCATCAGTCGGTCGGATCCCAGCTACCGGGAGAGACGGGGACCTCGGTGGGTGCCGCTCGACGCAAGGCGAACACACCAAGGGCGAGAAGCAGGGCTGCTCCAAGGATTCGGGCCATCCGGGATTTCACCCGGCAAGTGTAGGTAGCCGACTGTGCTGTCTCAGGAGCGGTCCGGCAGTGGCAGCTAGGGTGGGTATTGCTCGGGATTCGGGTCCCGGGCGACTCGGCGGTTTCTCGACATCGAGAACTCAAGAGCGAAGTCCGGTTGGAATCCGGCACTGTCCCGCAACCGTGATGCCCTTCGGGGACGAGTCGGGTCGCCTGCCATCGAGTCGGTTTGGTTCACCTTCGGAGGAAGGGTGGCCGCCTCGAGGCACCACCGTTTCCTCCTCGATGACGAGGAGGTTTTGTTATGAAGAGGCTCTTCAGCCTTGTATTCGCTCTCGGATTGTTGGTCGTGGCCTGTGGTGACGACGATTCCGGGGCCACCACGTCTGCTCCAGCCGATACCGGCGCGTTTCCGGTCACGGTCCAGGGAACCGAGATACCGGCGTTGCCGGAGCGCATCGTTTCTCTTTCGGCGACCCACACCGAGGTGCTGTACGAGATCGGGGCTGGGTCGGAGATCATCGCCACCGATGTCTTCTCCGACTACCCGGCGTCAGCCGCCGAGACGGAGAAGGTGGATGCGTTCAATCTGAGCGTCGAGGCGGTCGCCGCTCTCGATCCGGACTTGGTGATCCTGTCTTATGACCCGGGCGATGCGATGGCCGGTTTCGAGGCACTGAGCATCCCGGCAATTCTGTTTAGCCCGCCCGGCCCGACGTCTTTGGGAGCCGTCTATGACGAGTGGCAGGAGCTCGGTCGGGCAACAGGCCACACAACCGAAGCCCAGGCACTGGTACGTGAGGTCCGCGACGACATCGACAGCGTTGTCGCCGAGGTGCCGCAGACGGTCCGGTCGTTTACTTACTTCGTGGAGCTGGACTCAACATTGTTCACCGTCGGGTCCGGCACACTGCTGAACTCGGTCTTCGGAATGCTGGGTCTGACCAACGTGGTCGGGGATGATGCCGGAGCCTATCCGCAATTGTCGGCAGAGTTCCTGCTCGATGCTGATCCCGACTTCATCTTTCTGGCCGACACAGTGTGCTGCGGCCAAACCGCTGAAACCGTCGCGGCCCGGCCAGGCTGGTCGGAGTTGTCGGCTGTCGGTAATGGGTCTGTGATCGAATTGGAGGACAGCGTGGCATCGCGGTGGGGGCCGCGGATCTTCGAGTTGGTCCTCAGAATCACCAAGGAGGTCTACGGCGTCGGATGACCGTCGAGTCGCCTCGTCACGTTTCCGTACGTTCGCTGCTTCTCGCCGCGGCGGTTGCTTCTGGCGCGATCGCAGCCGCGGTACTGATCGGTCCGGCCGGCCTCGATCCGCGTCGGGTGCTGTTGGAGGTAATCGACCGGTTGCCCCTGATAGATGTCGAATCGGGCCTCTCACCGCGGGAGGCAGCGATTGTGTGGGAGTTGCGGGTACCCCGGGCCGTGTTGGGCTCGCTGGTCGGGGCGACGTTGGCGATTGCGGGTGCTGCCTATCAGGGAGTCTTTCGCAACCCTCTCGCCGACCCCTATCTACTCGGCGTGGCGGCCGGAGCCGGCCTTGGGGCGACTCTCGCGATTGTGACGGTCGGATCCGGTTCGTTGCTGGTCCCGGTCGCGGCGTTTGCCGGTGCTCTCGCCGCGGTGGCCGCCACTTATGCCCTCGGTGCGGCGGGAGGTGGGCGGAGGACCGGCACGACCCTGATTCTGGCCGGGGTTGCGGTGGCAGCTTTTCTCACCGCGGTCCAGACCTTTGTGCAGCAACGCAATGCCGACACCATCCGGGAGGTGTATGCCTGGATACTCGGGAGGCTTGGAACCACCGGTTGGGCTGACGTCGCCCTTGTCGCTCCTTACGCGATTGTGTCGATCGTTGTGATCCTTCTTCACCGCCGCGTGCTGGACGTCCTGGCGGTGGGGGAGGACGAGGCGCGTACCCTGGGGATCAGGCCGGAACGGGTCAGGGCGATCGTGGTGGTTGCGGCCACTCTCGGCACTGCAGGGGCGGTGGCCGCAGGCGGACTGATCGGGTTCGTGGGGATCGTTGTACCTCACGCCATTCGTCTGATCGTCGGATCCTCCTATCGGGTCATCCTCCCGCTCACGGTCCTTGGCGGAGCTGCCTTTCTGACCATCGCCGATGTGATCGCTCGAACCGCGGTATCTCCCTCTGAGATACCGATTGGAGTGGTAACGGCATTTGTCGGCGGACCCTTCTTCGTCGTCGTGCTTCGATCGTCACGGCGGGATTCCTCATGATCGAGCTGCGTGGAGTGAGCGTTCAATACAACGGCCACCGTGTCGTGGACTCAGTAGATCTGGTGGTCGGACTCGGCGAATGGGTGGGCCTTATCGGACCGAATGGTGCCGGCAAGTCATCGCTGCTGCGGGCGGTGGCCGGAACCGTCAAGTCTTCCGGCGAGATTCACCTGGGCGGTCGCAGCACGAACGACCTGGGCCGGCGGGAGTTGGCCCGGCTGGTCGCGGTGGTTCCGCAGAATCCACTCCTTCCCGAAGCCATGCATGTCATCGACTACGTCTTGCTTGGTCGTACCCCGCACTTGGGCTACCTCGCGGCGGAGTCGGAGGCAGATGTAGCCATTGCTGAGGCGGCGCTGTGGGACTTGGGCATCATTCACCTGGCCGACCGTCCGCTTGGCTCCTTGTCGGGTGGGGAGCGTCAACGGTGTGTTCTGGCTCGAGCACTCGCCCAGGACGCCCCGATCCTTCTCCTCGACGAGCCAACCAGTGCCCTCGACATCGGGCACCGTCAGCAGGTAATGGATCTCGTGGCAGATCTCCGCCGAACGAGGGGACTGGTGGTTCTGGCCGCCATGCACGATTTGACGCTTGCCGGCCAGTACGCCGACCGATTGGCGTTCATGCAGCAGGGTGTGATCGAAGTCGATGGTCCACCGGCGGCTGTGCTCACCACAGAGACCATCAGCGGATTCGCCGGTGCTCGGGTGACGGTGATGAGGGGACCCGACGGTGAAATAGTGGTGGTCCCAAGGAGGAGGTAGCCAGTAGCGGAATCACTCTCCCCTTTGGGGGGAGGTTTCAGATCTATTCCTCCCCCTCAGGGGGAGGTGGCGAGCACAAGCGAGCCGGAGGGGGTCACGGGCCTTTCAACGCGCGATGGGGACCCCCCTCCCCTCACTCGCTTCGCTCAATCGGGACTCCCCCCTGAGGGGGGAGAACGAAGACAGAGCGAACTCCCGACTCCTGACTACTCCTAAGCCCAGGCGTTGTAGAGAGCACCGACCCCGTAGGAGATCAGCGCGCCGGCCGTGGCGATGAGCACGTTTTCGGTCCCGCTCCACACCCAGTTCTTCCTGGTGACGAAGGTCTTTACGACCCCCACCCCGAAGAGAGCCAGGCCGGAGCCAATTGCTGCGATGAACAATCCAAAACCGGTGCTCTCGACGAAGAAGAATGGCACCACCGACGGGACCGACCCGGCGAGAAACAGCACACCGGAAATGGCCGCAGCGGTGTAAGGAGAGCGACGTTCCTCTTCTATCACCCCGAACTCGAGCGCCATCATGACTTTGAGAAAAGCGTCATCGTCCTGGTCGAGGGCGACGACGATCCGTTCGACGTCCTCGGCCCCAAGACCCATTTCGCCGAACATGTCTCGGATCTCTTGGATCTCGTGCTCGCGGTGGTACTGGAGATGTTCGATCTCCAACTCGCGCTCGGAGTCGAAGACTTCTTCCTGTGACTTGGTGGCGATGTATTCACCGGCAGCCATGGAGATGGCACCGGCAGCACTGGCTGCAAGGGCGGCGAGCAGAACATCTCGAGCCACCAATCCACCACCGACTACGCCGGCGACCAGCAAGAACACCGACACCAACCCATCGTTGACGCCGAGGATGATGTCTCGCATGTACTGCCGGCTGGGGCCAACGTGGGGGCGGTATTCGTGGGTGCCGTCGATTGGTGGTTTCTTCATCGCGAGCGATTGTAAGAGCTATCCGAACCACCCAATTCAACCGGTAACTGAGATCGCTCCGGTCATGGATGGGTGGATTGAACAGAAGAAGTCGTAATCGCCCGGGGTGTCGAATACGAACGAGAACGAGCTGCCGCTCGCGATCGAGCCGGAATCGAATACCTCGTCACGAGACGTCCATGTGTGTGATGTACCGTCGGTGTTGGTAACCGTGACCTCATCCCCCACGACGGCGCTGGTCGGATCGCCGAAGGCAAAATCAGAGATCGTGATCGCCGTGCCGTTCACTGCAGTGGTGTCGTCCGGCTCCGGTGACGCGCTGGTGGTCGGAGGAGAGGTATCCCCCGGTTCGTCGTTCGATCCGGTGGCGTAAGGACTGACTGCCGGGGGATCGTCGGTGAGAGCGTCGGAGGCGACCCCTGCCAGCAGGAGCACGAAGACACCTGCAGCAGATATCAGTACCCAGCCGACAATCCTGTTGAGTGTGTTGTTGGCGCCCACTAGAACCCCGGGAATTCGATGCTGGTAAAGAACCAGAACGAACTAGTGAACCAGATGAGGACCATCGACGAGAACACGGTCCCACCCAGAACGGGGAGTACCCAGGAGGGGAGGTCGCTGGAGCGGATCGCCAACACCTTGGCCGCAAAGGCGCCGTAGAAGAAGCATCCGACGATCGAATGCAGCAGAACACGGGCGCCGGCGTCGGCGGTGAAGCCGAGCGCCCAGAGGCAGTGGTAGGCGACGGGAATCGAGAGAATAAATGCCGCGGTGCCGCTGATCCTGTGAGCTCCTCCCAGCCACGGCGGAGCGTCGCCTGATCCAACCTTTCCGTAAATACGCAGCGCCGAGACGAGTTGGAAACCCGCCAGCACGACCGCGGTGGTTCCCAGCCACACCTTGGCGTTGATCGTGGCGGTAAAAAAGAGGGTGATGAGTGAGCGGCCTGAGGGGTCGTGGACGTTTCCGTAGACCCCGAGAGAGAGAGCAACGGCACTCCCGATCAGGATCAACAGGATCAATCGCCGGCTAGTGGCCGGATCTGTCTCTATTGCAACGGTCATCTACCCCCTCTGTAGATCAGATGACGGTACCGGATGCCCGCCAGGGCTGCCACGGTTTGCCGTGGCCAGGATGTGTCGTAACCTTTTTGATACCGATGCGTTCTCTTTTAGTGATTCTTCTGGTAGTGCTTGTTGCCTCCCCCGTCGCCGCCGAGGAGGCATCTGGTGCTGGGGAGGTCACGCCGTTGTCCGAGTTGACGGCTCAGGCCGAAGCGGAAATCGCTCTCTACGAGGCTGCATCTTTTGCGGCATCTGGAGCCGCGTTGCTCCCGGGAGGAGATCGGGCTGCGAGGACCGAGTCCTCGATGCTGCGGGCCGACGGCTTTATCGGATTCCTGCGGTCCCGGGCCCACGACACGCTCCACGCACTACTGCCCGACGACATCGTCCATGTCGTTCATGACCTCGATCCGTCGCTGGACGAGACGGCAATATCGGCTGCTCTCGAGAGCAGCAATGCATCTTCGGTGTCGGTGTGGGCGGCTGAGGGCATTGCAGACGAGTGGATCCAGTTTCAGAAAGCCATCGTCCGGCTGCGTGAGTTGACCGAGCCCGGCTCCCCCGAACGTGTGTGTCCGGTGGATGGCTTTACCCACTTTCGCAACGAGTGGGAGTTTCCGCGCCCGTGGGGACGGATCCACAAGGGAGTCGATATGCATGCAGCCCGGGGTACTCCGCTGGTTGCCCCGGAGGATGGCGTCGTCATCCAGGCGAACTGGCATTACCTCGGCGGCCGTCAGGTGTATTTCCGAGCGGATTCGACGGGCGACGTCTACTACTTCGCCCACCTCGATTACTGGCCCAAGTGGTTGTGGACCGGAACCCGACTCGAAGCCGGTGACTACTTGGGGAATGCGGGCTGGTCGGGCAATGCAGAGAGCAGCCATCTCCACTTGGGGTGGATGCCGGGGTCAAGATCGGTGGAGCTGGACAATCTGCAGAATGCCTACTTCCTGATGTACGAATTGTGCCTCTGAAGAACGTCTTCAACCCTCGGTCCTCAGAACTCAGAGCAAGGATTCGGCCAGTTTGTAGTGGGTGTCTGAGAAGCCGACTCCGCTGATGGGTGTGATGGCTATCAGGTCCTGAGCGGCCGCTTCGAGGTCGGTGCCCGTCATGTCGGTTCCGCTGTCGATTAGGTCCCCGAAGAAGTGCGAGTACGTATTTGTGTCGGTCTTCTGGAACAGGCGGTCATACCCGATCTTGGCAACCGTGGTCAGCCGCCTCTCGGTAGTCCGGTCCGCGGCGTCGGGGAGCCCGACGTTGACGACGCCCGGGATTCCAGCGGTCAGCATCTGATCGACCATCGAGGCAGCCAATTCGGCCAAGCGAAGCCAGTTGGGGAGTGACTCCGGCGATTCGGCCCATTGCTTCCAGGCGTTCCAGTCATCGTTGGAGCCACCCATCGAAAACGCCACCGAGGGGACTTCAGCGATATCCCCTTCGAGTGCAGCTCCGACCGTGCCACTCGATTGGAGAAAGGCTGAGCCGTGGTTGTAACCCACGTTGATCCCGCTCACCACGATGTCGGGCCGACGGTCGAAAAGGGTGTGGACGCCGAGTTGAACGCAGTCGGCCGGATAGCCGGTGGTGGTGCGCATCTCGATGCCTGCGATCTCCACCTTCTCAACCTTTACAGACTCGAATCTGGTGATGGCCTTGCCCACCCAGGAACGTTCGCGGTCGGGCACCACCACTTCGACGTCGCCGACTGCTGTGAGAGCTTCTGCAAACGACGGCAGCCCGAGCGCATCGATTCCATCGTCATTGGTGAGAAGGATGAACGGCATGGAAGAACCGTAACCAGTAGCCAGTAGCCAGTAAGAAACAACTCTCCCCTTGGAGGGAGTCAACGGCGGAGCCGTTGGTAGGGGGGCCGCTGTCCCCCTTTGAGCGTCGGGTTGCGCGACAGGACCGACGGTTCTGTTCTGAACACTCTCCCCTTTGGGGGGAGTCAGCGAGCGCAGCGAGCTGGTGGGGGGCATCCGGTGTTCGTCTCTATCAGGCCAACACGTCTTGTATTTTGTAACGGCCTGTCACCAGGTGGTTGCGTCATGTTATGTAGCAACTCGATCATGGATCTCGTGGGTCAGTTCGCCGAGTCAGTGTGTGTCCGATAGGCAGCGGGATTGCCGCGAACTGGTGAGACCCCCCACCAATCGGCCTGCGGCCGATTGACTCCCCCCAGA
>CAXMOL010000089.1:0-32747 GCA_964194935.1 uncultured Kiloniellaceae bacterium | reverse complement strand
GCTACTGGCTACTTCTTCAATACCTCGTTGAGCAGGTCCGGGCGGTCGGTGATGATCCCATCGACGCCCAGATCGAGTAGTCGCCTCATGTCGGACGGGTCGTTGACGGTCCACACATGCACTTGCTTGTCAGCGTCGTGGGCGCGGTCGACAAACCGTCTGGTGACGAGCCTCAGACCACCGCCGCGTTCCGGTACCTGGTAGGCGTCGGCACCGATCTGACTACGGGGTCGACGGGTGAGGGCCCTGGCAACTTCGATCGGTCCTGCCGAGGTGGCGGTGTCGGGCGCAGCGTGCCGGAACGCTTTGATCCGCCGATCGTGGAAGGAACCGATGAGCACCCGATCCTCGATACCCAGCCGGTGTACCTCGGCTGCGAGTTGCTCCGCGATCCCGGCCTGCTTGAGGTCCACGTTCCACATTTGCTGGGGAAACGACACCACCGCCTCCTCGAACAAAGGCATCGTGATTCCGGTGCCCCGCAGCGGAAAATCAGACGCGGGATCGAAACTGAAGGCCACGTCGAGGTTTCGCAGGTCCGCCCAATCACGCTTTGCAAAGGCGCCGACCCCATCGCTGAGCCGCTCCAGATCGTCGTCGTGAAATATGACGACCTTGCCGTCGCGGGTGACGTGGACGTCGGTTTCGATGTAGCGGTATCCCAGATCGACGGCCCCCTGGAAAGCCATCATCGTGTTCTCCGGCCACAGCACCCGGCTGCCGCGATGGGCGAAACGGATCGGATACTCGTGCGATAAGTAGGGCTTCATCGGTGACTCGCTCCGTTCGCCGGTCATTCGACGACCGCACCAGCCTTGATCACCTTCCACACCAGGTTGGTACCCGGCCGGTACGGGATGTGTTGATGTGAAGGGGCATCGAGCACGACGAGATCTGCCGCAGCACCCGGCCGGACGATCCCCAACTCGGGACGCTGCAGCGAACGGGCACCGCCTCTGGTCGCAGCCCAAACCGCCTCAGCCGGAGTGAGGTCCATTTCGAGGCAAGCGAGTGCAATCACCAGGGACATCCCTTCGACATAGGACGTACCGGGATTGCAGTCGGTGGCGAGCGCCACCACCACGCCGGCGTCCCACAGCATTCGGGCCGGTGCCTGAGCAGCCTTCATCGAGAAGCCGGCACCGGGCAGCACCACCGCCACCACACCGGCCGCAGCGAGGGCCGCAGCATCCTCGACCGTGACGTGATCGAGATGGTCTGCCGAGGCAGCCCCTACTTCGGCCGCCAGCGCTGCCGCCCCGGTGTGGGTCAACTGCTCGGCATGAAGCCGGGGAATCAACCCGACTTGTCGGGCCGTCTCGAAGACACGGCGGGCCGAATCGATGGAGAACGCTCCGCGGTCGACAAACACATCGCAGAACTCGGCATGCCCTGCCACCGCCGGAAGCATCTGCTCGACGACGAGATCCACGTAGTCGGCTTCGGTCGTCCCCAGATCGGGGACATGTGCTCCGAGAAAGGTCGATACAACTCCGATCCCGGTGCCGTCGGCGACGCTGCGCGCCGCTTCCAGCATCCGCAACTCATCTGAGACCGTCAACCCGTATCCCGATTTGATCTCGACTGTGGTCGTTCCCATCAGCAGCATCCGGCGAGCCCGTTCGGTGCTCTGCATGACCAGGTCGTCGAGCGAAGCCGTCCGCGTCGCCTTCACAGTCGAATGAATCCCACCACCACCGGCAAGGATCTCCTCATAGGAGGAACCCTCGAGCCGAGCCGAGAACTCAGCAGCGCGATCCCCGGCAAACACCAGGTGGGTGTGTGAATCGACAAAGCCGGGTAGGACCGCACGGCCTTCGACATCCAGAACCGGGCTTCGGAGCAGCGCCACCGGGACCTCATCGTGGGCCCCTGCCCACACAATCGCCCCATCGCGCAAAGCGACCGCAGCATCGTCAATGGCGCCGAGCTCGCCGGGAATATCAGGCGCATTCGTAATCAACTCACCAATGCCGCGGACCAACAGCGGCCCAGCACCGACTGCGGGCTCCGGACTCATGACTCCAGGCTCATTCTTCGAGCATCGGGATCCGCACCCCGCGCTCGTCGGCAACATCGAGGGCAATCTCATACCCGGCGTCGGCGTGCCTCATGACACCGGTGCCCGGATCGTTGGTGAGTACCCGCTCCACGCGAATCGCTCCATCTGCAGTCCCATCGGCGACGACCTGGGCCCCGGCGTGAATCGATTTACCCATCCCCACCCCGCCGCCGTGATGGACGGCAACCCAGGCGGCACCCGAAGCGGTGTTGAGAAGTGCGTTGAGGATCGGCCAATCGGCGATCGCATCCGAACCATCGAGCATCGACTCAGTCTCCCGGTACGGCGAGGCCACCGAACCCGAATCGAGGTGATCACGCCCGATCACGATCGGGGCGCTCACTTTGCCTGCAGCGACCAAGTCATTAAAGGCGAGACCGGCCTTGTCGCGCTCGCCGTAACCCAACCAACAGATTCGAGCCGGAAGGCCCTGGAACTCGACACGGCTGGCGGCGAGTTCCAACCACCGGTGCAGGCCACGGTCGTCGGGGAACAGCTCCGCCACCGCCCGATCGGTGGTCGCGATATCGGCAGGATCACCGGAAAGCGCAATCCAGCGAAACGGTCCTTTACCCTCGGCGAATAGAGGCCGGATGTAGGCGGGGACGAAACCGGGATATTCGAATGCGTCTGCGAAACCGCCCTCACGAGCTTCACCACGCAGGTTGTTTCCGTAATCGAATACTTCGGCGCCGCCTCTGGCGAATCCGACCATCGCCTCACAGTGCCGGGCCATCGAGATGCGAGAGTCCTCGATGTATTTGCCTGGATCCTTGTCGCGCAGCTTGTCGGCTTCATCGAGATCCATGCCGTCGGGGAAGTAGCCATTGAGTGGATCATGTGCCGACGTCTGGTCGGTGACGATGTCTATCTCTACCCCGCGCCGCAGCAACTCCGGAAACACGGATGCAGCATTGCCGACCACTCCTACCGACAGCGGACGCCGCTCCTTCTTTGCAGCCAGCACCCGGTCGATGGCGTCGTCGAGATCGTCGGCCTGTTCGTCGAGGTATCGGGTCTCGAGCCGACGGTGGATGCGGGCGGGATCGACTTCGACGCAGAGCGCCACACCCTCGTTCATGGTGATCGCCAGCGGTTGGGCTCCACCCATGCCACCCAGTCCCGCCGTCAACGTCAATGTTCCCTTGAGCGTGCCTCCAAATCGTTGTTCGGCGATGGTAAGGAACGTCTGGTACGTCCCCTGGAGGATTCCCTGGGTACCGATATAGATCCAAGATCCGGCGGTCATCTGGCCGTACATCGTGAGCCCGGCGGCTTCAAGATCGCGAAACGAAGCCCAGTCCGCCCAATCCGGCACCAGGAGGCTGTTGGCGATGAGAACCCGGGGCGCCATCTCGTGGGTACGGAAAACGCCAACCGGTTTGCCCGACTGAACCAACAGAGTTTCGTCTGCCTCGAGTTTCTCCAAGCTGCGGACAATCGCGTCAAACGCCTCCCAAGAGCGCGCCGCTTTCCCCGTCCCGCCGTAGACCACCAGATCGTCCGGACGCTCCGCCACCTCGGGGTCGAGGTTGTTCATCAGGCAACGCAGCGCCGCTTCCTGCAGCCAACCCTTCGTCGTCAGGTCGGGACCGCGGGGGGCCCGAATCGGTCGGGGACCACTCATCATCAACCTCCGGTTCGGATCGTCAGGCTACCCATCGGTAGAATTTCTCCCATGGAAGCCTTCACACTCAGGTACCGACACAACACCGACTCTCACCGAGGTTTGGCGACTTCGGGAATCTTCCTCATCAAGTTCCTGCTGATCCTGCCCCACATGATCGTGGTCAGCGCTCTGCAGCAACTCGCCTGGATCCTCGCCTACTTCGGATACTGGATCGTTGCCTTTACCGGCACGATGCCTCAGGCGATGCACCGCCTGCTCGAGATTTCGTTGGGGTGGACCGCACGGATGTGGGCCTGGATCGCCGGGGTGGTCGACATCTACCCGCCCTTCGAGACCGACCCCGACTACCCGGCTTCGTTTCCCGTCTCCCGACCCGACAAACCGAGCAGGGGTTGGGCCGTCGTCGGCCTGCTGTTCATTCCCAAGGTGATCATGGCGATCCCGCACCTCATCGTGCTGTTCTTCCTTGGCATCGGCGCTCTGGTAGCGATGTGGTTCGGTTATCTCATCGCAGCATTCACCGGTTCGTTGCCGACCGGCCTCCAAGATTTCATGGCCGGGGTCCTGCAGTGGGACCTAAGGCTCGCGGCATGGTTCACCGGGCTGACCGATGAATACCCGCCGTTCAGCCTCGACGCGTCTCCGACTACGAGCAGCCCTTAACCACCGCCGACGGTTTCTAGACGACGTCGGAGAACGCACCGGTCGCGATGAGATCAGCGATTGCTTCGATGTCGGGCGACGGAGGACGATCCCGATCGAGTGGTTCGACCACTTCGCGAATCAGGGCCAATGCCTCCGCGGTGCCCACTCCGGGGCGTAGCGGGGCGCGGTGCCCGGTCCCCTCGGCGGCGCAAAGCAGCTCGATGGCGACCACCCAGGTCGCATTGTCCAACACGGTCCCCAGCTTGCGCCCAGCACCCCAACCCATCGAGACATGATCCTCCTGCAGCCCTGAGGTGGGCACGCTGTCGACGCTGGCCGGGTGGCTCAACACCCTGTTTTCGGCCACGAGAGCGGCGGCGGTGTACTGGGCGATCATGAACCCGGAGTTGAGCCCCGGGTGGGTCGACAGGAACGGCGGAAGTCCAGAAGACCGATCCGGATCGAGGATCCGATCGGTGCGACGCTCGGAGATGCTGGCTATCTCGGAGAGGGCGATCGCCGTGAAATCCAGCGCAAACGCCAGGGGTTGACCGTGGAAATTCCCGGCCGAGATCACTTCGCCGGTGTCGGGAAATACGATCGGATTGTCGACGACCGACCCCAACTCGCGCCCCATGACCTCGTCCACATAATCGAGAACATCTCGCGCCGCACCGTGTACCTGCGGCGCACAACGCAAGCTGTAGGCGTCCTGGACGGCATGGAGAAAGTCGCCTTGATGGCTCGCAACGATCTCGCTTCCCTCGAGCGCCGATCTGATCCGAGTCGCCGAGTGTTTTTGGCCGGGGTGGGGCCTAAGCGCGTGAACCTCCGGCGAGAACGGGCGAACACTTCCGAGCAGTGCTTCGACCGACAGTGCGCAGGCGAGGTCGGCAGCGTCGAGGATCTGATGGGCCCTGTCCGAAGAGAGGACACCGAACGAAAGCATCCCTTCTGTTCCATTGAGAAGGCTGAGGCCCTCCTTTGGACCCAGAGCTATCGGCTCCAACCCATGACGTGCCAGCACTTCGGCCGAGGGTGAAGCGATTCCGCCATCGGTGAGGAAGCCCTCCCCGATCAACGGCAACGCCAAGTGGGCAAATGGAGCCAAGTCTCCAGACGCCCCCACCGACCCCCGGTCCGGGACCACCGGAAGAAGATCGAGGCGGAGCATCTCGAGAAGGCGCTCGACGATGAGTGACCGAACTCCGCTGTGCCCCTGCGCAAGGGTCCTGGCCCGGAGCAGCAGCATGGCCCGGATCATCTCGGGAGGCAGAGGATCGCCTACACCTGCCGCGTGTGATCTGACCAACGCCGTTTGCATCTCGTGCGACAGCGATGGGTCGACTCGGGTCGTCGCCAGGGCCCCGAACCCGGTCGTCACCCCGTAGACCACCTGGTCACCCTCGACCGCATCCGCCACGACACGACGAGCACCGGCCATCCGCTCGACGACGGCGTCGCCCATGACTGCCTCGGATCGTCGATGGGCCACGGCGACGACATCGGCGGCGTTCAAGGGATCTCCGGTGACGATGACCCGATCCATCAGCAGTCACCTCGTATCTCGATCGCATAAGAATGATCAATTGCCACGAGTGCGAGGCTACTCAGCGAAGAGATAGGGGTATCCGAAAGAGCGTCTGCCTTTACGGTCACTCTGAGTACGGTCACATCCATGTCGATGGGAAAAGGGCTCCGCTTTCGCGGCTTCGTGGTCCCCGAGTCCGAACTCGATTGGTCGTTCGACCCGTCGGGAGGGCCAGGAGGTCAGCATGCCAATCGGGCCTCCAGTCGGGCGAGGGTCACACTCGACCTCGGCACATCGGTCGCTTTCCCAGAAGCCATCCGTGACACGATCATCACGAGGCTCGGTGGTCGGGCCCGAGAGGGGGTGGTGACCATTGCCGTCGACGACACCCGCTCGCAATGGCGCAATCGGGTAATCGCTCGACAGCGTCTGGTCGACCTCATCGAATCAGCTCTGGTACCGCAACAACAACGCCGCCGGACCAAGCCTTCTGTGTCAGCCAGAAGACGCCGGCTCGACCAGAAGCGGCAACGGGCCGAGACCAAGCGCTTGCGCAAACGACCCGGATCAGACGGCTGAGTACTGAGTACCCCTGTCAGTCCAACCCGACCAGGGTGTCGGTGATCAAGTGGTCGACCACCTTCCGCATTGCCTCCTCGTCAGAAGCACCCGCATCAATCGCGGCGCGATAAGCCTTGATCTGGCGGTCGGCGCTGGTGCCGTCGCGCACCAGATCTCGAGCCCGCTCCACTTCGGCTACACATCCGAAATCTTCGGCATCGGGTCGGACCAGCTCGATGATCTCCTCGGTTAGATCGGCGAACGGGACCAACGTTCCCTTTCCGAAGTCCGCAAGCGATTCTTCAACGCCGTACCGCTGGGCACGCCAGGTGTTCTCCGACACCAGCATGTTGGAGTAGCTACGCCACCGCTGATTGTCGAGCCTGCGGCGAAACAGCATCCCCAAAATTGACAGAAACAGTGCAGCCACTGTGATTCCGTCGTCGACTCTGGTTGAGATGTCTGCGATCCGCATCTCGATGGTCGGATACCGCGCCGATGGCCGTATGTCCCACCACAGGCGGGTGGCATCCTCGATCAGGCCGGCATCGACCAACGCCGCCACGTGTCGCTCGTACTCGCCCCATGAGGAGAAGCGCTCGGGCGGACCGGTACGCGGCAGCGAATAGAACACACTCATCCTGTAGGACTTCAACCCGGTCTCCACCCCGTGCCAGAACGGTGACGAGGTGCTTAACGCCAAGAGATGGGGCAGGAAGTAGGTGACCTGGTTCATCAGATCGAGCCTCATTTCCGGGTCCTCAATGCCGACGTGAACATGCATGCCACAGATCACCAATCGGCGCGCCACGGCCTGCAGATCCTTGGCAAGCATCTGATACCGGGCCTTGTCCGTGACCTGCTGCTCGGCCCAATCAGCGAAGGGGTGGGTAGAGGCAGCAATGTATGCAATGCCGTTTCGTTCGGCCACATCACGCAGGCCGCGACGCAGCATGACGAGATCCTCACGAGCCTCGGCCACCGTCTTGGAGACCTTGGTTCCAACCTCCACCTGTGCCTTCAGAAATTCATGGCCGACCTGCGGTCCTAGCACCTCCTCACACTGCTTCATGAGACTGTCGGGCGGATCGCGCAGCAAGTCCCGAGATTCGGGATCGACGAGCAGGTATTCCTCCTCGATGCCGATTGTGAACGCAGGGCGCTCGGTGGGCATGACCAACCTCCTGGCGTCGGGTCACCATACTCGGCGAGCCCCGCCGGCCACCTGCCCCGAGTAGCGTTCCAAACATGGCCGACAAGACCGCCCAGGAAGCATTCGACAAGGTCGCAGGCTGGCTCGGGAGCGAGAGCGGGCTTGAGATCGGCGATACCGGCGGAGTGACCATCGAGGGCGACCCTCCGCTCGAGTTGACGGTGACCGCCGACGACGAACGGGTAGTGCTCACCCACATTCTCCAAGAGTCCGGAGCAGGCGCGGGACGGGCCGATGCAATCATCTCCCAATTCCCCGACCGGGGGACGACGCTCAATGCTGTCGCTGCTGTAGATCGGTCCGGAGTGACCATCACCGTCACCAACCACGTCTACGTCGACGGTCTCAATCGACAATCGGCGATAAGCGCACTACACGAACTGGTGACCGCGGTCGACACTATCGGCAAGCAGACTCTCAGCGAGACCCGCGTCCAGGAGCCAGTGGAAGCCGCCGCGACCGAGCCTGCGCAAGAGGACAACACGGTGACCGAGACCCAAGCGGGGTGGACGCCGACGCACCGTGTTCCCCCAGCCGGCATGAAAGCGTGGGCAGAGCCCGATCCGTCACTGCAGCCCACCACCCGGCTCGAGCCCGCAGTCGAGTTGGTTGTGTCGGAGCAACGAGGAGACTGGGCGAATGTGGTCGGATCCAACGGGTGGACAGGCTGGGTCGACACCAGACAGCTCCTCCAAATCGGTGCTGCGCCGGCCGCCAAGAGCTCGATCAAGTTCGGCGGAGTCCAGCTACGCCCTCTGCCACTTATCGGAGCGGCAGCGCTACTGCTCTCGGCATTCCTTCCTTGGGTAAGCGGATTCACGTCGGTGAACTCACTCGACATCGCACTGTCGTTCCTGTGGGATCTGAACGCCAGCGGATCGCCCTACATGGGGTGGGCGATCATCGCCATCGCGGCCGGCGGATTGGTCGCTTCGGCGACCAAGAAGCCAGTTCCGGCATTGACGATGCTGCTGGGCCTCCTTGCGGTTGGCCTCACGGGAACCTTCCTCATCCAGATGTACCGAGGCATCACCGACTCCGGTGGCACGCTCGGCGACATCTTCGACTGGATCGGGTTCGCCCCTTGGGTGTCACTCGGCGGCGGCGTTTTGCTGGTCGCAGGGGCCAACAAGTAGCACTCACCGCTCGATGCGGTAGATCACCGCGCCTAGGCCTTCGCTCACCGTGAGGAGGTCGTCACCGTCGAACGCCAACGCCTCGCCCTGGGGCTCGTTTGCCGATGGAGCCCCACACGGCGCCGCTCTCATCGCGTCTGCGACCGGTTCGTCGCTGCGGCGCTCCCAGAGCCAGATACCCCGGTAAGTGCGGAGCGCGATGATCAAGCCATTGCCGCTGATCGCTCCGGCCGTAACGAACGACAATGCACCGAGGTCGACGGTCGCGACGTGCTCGGCCTCGACCGATGGGTCCGACCAGGCACCCACCGGCACACGAAGCAGTAAAGCTCGCCCGGTCGGCGTCTTCGTCACGATGAACGAATCTCCCGATTCAGGATCCACGAAGAAGGCCTCAGCATCCGCCGCGCCGGCCGGGTAGCGAACGGTTAGGGACTCCAACTCGGAGACAGCGCCGTCCAGCGCCACCGGTTCCTCGAACCGATGAATCACCACGGACGATCGGACGGTCAGATTGTCACCGATGTCGGCGAGATAGAGGAACACTTTTCCATTCGGATCCGATCCGACCGACATGTCCTCCCAATCGATGTTGCGAGTCTCCACCTCGAGTGACCCGAGAACCGTGCCTGAACGATCCAATGCCCAGAGTGCGGGTTCTGCTCCCGAGTCGTTGTGGGCCCAAATCACGCCGTTGGATCCAACCGCGATCCCACTGACCTCGGTCAATGCCGGGTCGGTGATGGTTCCAATCGCCACAGGGTCCAAGAATGCATCACAAACCGCCGGTCGGGGAGACGTCGACGACGGATTGGCCGACGGGATCGACGACGTGGCGCTGGTCGTGGAGATTGAAGACGGCGTGGACACGCCTTGCTCGCTCCCTGCAGAACAAGCGGACACAACGAGCAGCAAGAGCACAATTCTGACCATGGCGGCATTGTTGCGTGCTCTCCTCGTTGCGCTGCGTTTCATCTCCGCCGTCGCCAATACGCATCAGTGAATCAGCCGTACCATCGGTCCTGATGCGTGCGATCCTCCCTGCTCTCGCCCTGGCTCTTTCCGCCTGCGCGCCCGGCACCGGTGTGGACCCCTATGCCGAAATCGGCACGACCACCACCGCCACGCCATCGACCATCGCGGTAAGCGAAGCGACACGACTCGAAGCAGTCGAAGTGGCCGGACGGTTTTACGACGCCGTCCTCGATCGGGATGGATTCGCCATCGCGGAACTCGGCACCGACCCGCCGGCCACCGTCCAGGCCGAGCTCGACGACTGGGCCAGCGCCATCGGACTGCTCGGGGGCTCGTTCATCATCACCAAGAGTCAGTTCACCGAGACGACGGCCGCAATCACGGTTCGATTGTCGCTCGATCTCGTCGAAGTGGGTCCGTGGTCATACGAAACCACTCTGGTACTGGTCGGAGGCCCTCCGTGGACATCGATTTGGACGACAACCGCCCTCCACCCCTCCCTCGAACCCGGCGATGTTCTCAGCGTCGATCGCGCTTGGCTGCCGCGAGCTTCGATCCTCGCCGCGGGTGGAACAGCACTTGCCGGGGTCGAGTCCGTCAAGGTCGTCGGAGTGGTTCCCTCCAGGGTCGAGAATCTGGAACAGCTGAAATCTGAACTAGCGAGGTTGGGTGGAATAGATCCTGCGGTTGTCGACGAGGAGTTGGGACGCCCGGCCGTCCAACCTGACTGGTTCATCCCGGTCGGAAACCTGAAGTTGGTCGTCTATGCCTCCGTCGGCGAAGAGATCGAAGCCCTGCCGGGGGTCATCGTCAGGGACGGCTCGGAACGACTGCCGTTTCGCGACAACTTCGCTCATCATCTGGTCGGTTCCGTCGGACCGATCACGGCAGATCAACTAGACCTGCTCGGCTTTCCGTACGGACCAACAGACGTTGTGGGACAAACCGGAATCGAAGCTGAGTACGAGTCGCAACTGGCAGGTCGACCGAGAACGGCCATCGTTCGGGTGAACAAATTCGGACGGGTCGCCGAGGACCTCTTTGTCATCGAGGCACAAATCCCCACCGATGTCGTCACAACCATCGACATCGACGTACAGACGGCAATAGCGCAGGCAATGCGCGATACCGCCTTTCCGACGGCAATCGTTGTAGTGGAATCCGCCACCGCCCAAGTGAGGGGGATCGCCAGTGGCCCATCGGCCGATGGATTCGATCGGGCCATCCTTGGCACCTATCCCCCAGGTTCCACTTTCAAGGTGATCACTGCCACAGCTTTGCTGGAGAACGGCTACTCCGCGGTGACAGCTGTGGAATGCCCCCCCGACGTCATCTTGGGAGGCAGATCGATTCGCAACGCCGGCGAGCTCGATCTGGGGACGATCCGCTTGACACAGGCCTTTGCCGTCTCCTGCAACACCGCATTCGCTGCCAGCACCATCGACGCGTTGACACCGCGACTACTCCAGGAGGTCGCAGCCTCCTTCGGCTTCGGCACAGAACCAGATCTGGGAGTGCCATCGGCTTCGAGTTCCTTCCCCGTCCCCGGTGACGTCGCAGAGTTGGCGACCGCAGCTATCGGACAAGGTCGGGTACTTGCCAGTCCGGTCCACATGGCCTCGGTTGCAGGAGCCGTCGCCGCAGGCGCCTGGAGACCCCCAACGCTGATCTCCCAGCCAACCCGGTCCGAGGGACTCGAACTGGAACGATCTGCGGTCTCGTCCCTGCGGGACATGATGAGAGCGGTGATTACCTCCGGGACCGGTGCCAACGCTGCAGTGCCCGGCGTGAGTGTCTTCGGTAAGACCGGATCGGCGGAGTTCGGTGGCGGAGACGACCCGGACACCCACGCCTGGTTCATCGGCTACTGGGACGATCTGGCGATCGCAGTGGTCGTCGAGGGAGGCGGCGGAGGTGGCAGCGTGGCGGCGCCGATCGCGCAAAGGATCATCGCCGACCTCACCCGGTAGAAAATGGCCTGGTAAAGCTCGTGGAAGTAGCAGTCCCCCTGCGGGGTTCATACGGCCATGCAGACCATCATCCGACCTTCGCTCTACGGCCTGGGACTCGCGCTCCTATGGGCCGTGCTGGCGTTTAACAACCCGACCATCACCTACCACCTCGCTCCGCTCCTGGTGGCCGTGGTGATTCCCATCGGCGCCGCCTCGACAGAGACCATCACCACCCGAACTGCCGTCACGGCCACATCGATCGGCGCTGCTCTCGCCCTGGGGGCGGTGGTCGTGCTCGGCGGCACCGAACACCTCGCCGGCCCATCTCTTCTGCCAACCGGCGGAGCGGTGCTGGAGGCCGTCGTGTTCGGCTCAATCGGAGCAATCGGAGGCCTGGCATTCGCCGTCTGGCGCCATCGGTAGGGTGATCTCATGAGCCTCGTAAACAAATCACCAGAGACATATGACCAAGTACTCGGACTGCGCGTGGTGCGGTCCTACACCGATCAGGCGATCCCAGAGCAAGAGATGGCCGCAATCCTCGAAGCCGCCCGCTGGACGGGATCCTCGAAGAACCTGCAGAGCTGGGAATTCGTGGTCGTCGACGGTGACCAGCTCGCCACCCTGGCTACGGCCGGAAGCTTCACGGATCCAATCCGCAACTCCGTCGCCGCCATCGCTCTCGTTCAGACGCCTGACGGCAATCCCTTCGATATCGGTCGGGCGGCGCAGAATGTGATGCTCGCCGCCGCGGCCAGAGGAATCGGTTCCTGCCCGATCACGCTGCATCACGATGGCGTAGCGTTCGAAGTCCTCGGCCTCCCGGAGGGATTCTCGTGCCGCTATGCAATCGCGCTCGGCTATCCGTCCGCTGAAGGCGAGCTACGCCAGCGTGAAGCCCGACGTGCCGGAGGTATGGGAGGCCGTAAACCAATCACAGAGTTGACCCACAGCCAGCGTTACGGCGAATAGTCGGGTCCGGGCACAGCAACCACAGCCCTGATCTCGAGCAGCATTCCCGGAATCGGAAAAACGAGGCCAGCCGCCAAGAAGGCGGCAGGGCCATCCGTCGGGAAGTACTCGGCGCGAATCGGAGCGATTCGGTCAAAATCCTCGACATCTGTGAGCAGCACATCCATCGAAATGACATCGTCGAGCGATGCGCCCGCCGCTGCGACCGTCACCGCTAGATTCTGAATGCACTGCCTCATCTGGACCGCCGCATCACCATCACCCACCAGGTTCCCGTCGATGTCGAACGGAGCCTCGGCTGAGGTAAAGAGAAGTGACCCGGCGTCGACACGAACGGCTTGGGAGTAGTAGGACCGAATCGGCTGGTAGTGACCGACCGGGTTGATGACGCGACGCCGGGTCATGATCCACTGCCTCCCGTCGGATGGCCGAGGCCCACCGCGACCACCTCTGCCAGCACCGAAACCGCGATCTCCTGGCTGGTACGAGCGCCGAATGCGAGTCCTATCGGCGCCCGCAGTCTCTCCAGTGAGGCATCGTCGAGCCCGGAGGCGGACAACCTGTCACGCTTTGCTGCCGTCGTCTTGCTCGATCCCATCGAACCGACATACTGGGAGGGGCTGCGCAACGACTCGATGAGGACCTCATCCTCCAGCCGGGCCTCGTGGAGAAACGAGACGATCGAAGTCGCAGAATCGATACCCACTTTGCGCAGCATGTCGAGCGGGGTACCGCATCGAACCGACGCCGCAGTAGGGAAATTCGCCTCGGTGGCCAGCCAATCACGGGTATCGATGACATGCACCGCATATCCCGCCGCGCTCGCCATCGGGGCTAGTGCCGCGGCAACGGCAATCGCTCCCAGAACGATCAGCTTGGGCGGAGGCAGTACAGGCTCAACGAACCATGACTCGCCGCCGATTTCGATCAGCTGCGGAGCCCCTTGGTCGAGCGCCTTGGAACCAGCCGACACCACACCGGTAGGCACATCGATGCCCTCAACGACCCGGCCGTCGGTATCCAGCAAGGCGCACCTCCCCTGATCCGACCCGGTGACGGCAGTGACCAGTAGGCCCCTGTCACCGGCAGCGATCAGGAGACGCACTGCGGCGAGGACTTCAGCTACCACGGCTGAACGAAGACTTCGATAGTCCCGCCGCAAGCCAGGCCGACCTCGAATGCGTCCTCGTTTGACACGCCGTACGAGACCGTTTCCGGCGTGTCAGTCTCGAGCACCCGCAGAGCCCTGAGTCTGAGATCTTCCTCCACGCACCCACCGCTTACCGAGCCGAATGTCTCGCCATCACTCGACACGAGGAATCGCGATCCGGACGGCCACGGCGAGGAACCCCAGGTTCGGGTAACAGTCGCCGCCGCGACGGACTTTCCGGCGGCGACCCAAGCATCACGGGCGGCTAGGGCGTCGTTGAGCATCAGCTCAGTCTATGAGGACGTCGCGCCGGGGCGATAGACGCCTCCGATTCGCTCGATGACCCCGGGACGGTCTGCCGTATCAACGAGGCCCAGGGCCGCCTCGAGAACCTCACGCTGCCTGGCCGTATCACCGGGGGGGCCCAGTGGACGTCCCATCGGGTGGGGGGTCACCAAGGTGCGCGGAAGGTGCATTGCCTTTGCGTAGTGAGAGAAGGCTTCGACAAAGACCGTAACCGTCGCCATTCCGGCAGCCTCAAGAGCACGCGCAACGTGTCCGACCGACACGTGACAAACCGGTCAGACAGGCACCAGAAGAACAACATCGGATTCGGTCGCCACGAGTTGATCAGCCCACTCGTACCCGGTCTTCTTTATCAAAGGCAACTGGGCGCATGCTCCGACAAACGAATACGCCGTCGAATGCAACGACCCGATCACGCCGTCTCTCTCGAGTTCACGCATCCGGTGGATGGGAAGCGAGACGTTGAGATCCGTCACCGAACCCCGGGTGTCATATCCACCGTGGCGCACCTCAACGGAGTCGGACGTACTGTCGACAGGGATCTCTGAAAGGCTCGGAGCCTCCTTTAGAAACTCGCTTATCCGCGCTTCGGCCTCCGACTGGGTCATCGAGTCGATCCCGAACGGTTGTGGGTCATCACCGGCCACGAAATGACCGCTTGAGGTGAGCAAGGCAACCTGGGACTCCGCCACGGGCCGTTCCGGTCGAGTAAACGCAGAATCCTCATAGTGATACCGCTCGGTCAAGGGTCGCGAGTGATAGCCGGCTCGCTGGAGTTCGATGGCGAGGTCGATGAGGGCCCCAGGGTCACCGGTGTCGAACAACGAACCGATCTCCGACAACATCGCAGCAAGCGCATCCCCTATCCCTGCTGTGTCGAAGCGGGGCAGGAACTTGAAAGAGAGGTCCGAACGTTCTCCGTACGACAAAGATTGGGCAAACTGGTCGAGAGATTCGGTCGGACTTTCCGGATCAGTCATCGACAACACGGTAGTTGCGGCCACACGCTCTGAAACCGGACACAACGTCTCAACCGGGCCTAATCTCGCCACGAACCAGCCGACCACTACACAGCACGGAGCCATGGTCACCAGACCACCGAGACCAGGTCTTGAGATCTTTAGTGGGCGGGGGCGACACGCCGCCGGCTACCGGTTGCGGCGTTCTCGACTGATCAAGAACTTCTTGAAAGTATTGCTCATCCCGGTCCTGCTCGTGGGACTCATCGCCGGATTCCGAATGATCGCCGGCTTTATCCAGCCGGACTCAAACCACCTTGCAATCCTCGGATACGACGGCTCTCCGCTGACCGGTGCCGTTATCACGGCAAGTGACGGCCGGCAGACGACCAGTGCCGAGGGAGGCAGCGCCTTTCTTGCGTTCGAAACACCTGGATCAATACGGGTCGAGGCTTCGGGATACAACACCGCTACCTACACGGTCGAGGCACTCCCCCCAGAAGGAGCCCTCCAACTACAGATGGAACCGCTGAGACTGCAAGGCCGAATGCTCGGTCCGAGCCAGGTCGGTGTCGTCGGGGCGCTAGTAAGACTGGGTGATCAGGAGGTGGTCACCGGCGAATTCGGTTCATTCGAGATCGTGGCGGAGGCTCCGGGACTTGTCGAAGTCAGCAAGCCGACCTGGGAGGACACTTCGTTCGAATGGGCCGGGGGCACGGAACGCGAGGACCAATCGATGGGTCCATTCCTGGTCAAGGGTGTGCGCATATTCGGATACGACACGACGCCGTCGGAGTACCGCGAGTTGCTGCGCCTCGCCGACGAGACGGTCATCAATGCGTTCGCATTCGATACCAAGAACGAGTTCGGCGAAGTGATGTACCTATCGGCGGATGAACAGGCCTTCCCGATGGAAGCCATCATCAACAAGTACGACGTGCACGAACGACTGGCACTTGCCAAGGAGCACGGCCTCTACACGATCACCAGGATCGTCACCTTCCAGGACGAGTTCGCAGCCAGGAACTACCCAGATCGCGCCATCCTCAATCTCGAAACCGGCGAGCCCTGGCGTAATTGGCAAGGCATCGGGTGGATGGATCCGACCGACCCAGAAGCATGGGAGTACCCGATCCGCATGGGAATCGAGGCTTGCGAATTCGGTTTCGACGAGATCCAATTCGACTACGTACGGTTCCCCACCGACGGCAATACCTCCCTCGCCGTGTACGACGATCCGGAGGCTGCGGCAACCCAGGAGGGCCGCGTAGCGACGGTGTCGGCATTCCTCGCCGAGGCCCGGGAGCGAATCAACAACGCGGGCTGCGCGGTGTCGGCTGACATCTTCTCGATCGTCCTCTCAGTCGACAACGACCAGGGGATCGGTCAGAAGGTCGAAGAATTGTCGGCGAGCGTGGACGCCATCAGCCCGATGATCTACCCGAGTCATTACGCCAACGGGTGGCTCAACCTCGACGTCCCCAACAATTATCCGGATGAAGTGATACGTGAGGCCCTCAACTACAGCGCCGGACGCCTTGTCGGCGGAGCCCACATGCGACCGTGGCTGCAGGCGTTCAGTTGGTCCAACGACCAAATTCGTGAGGCAATCGCCGTCGCCGACGAATTCGAAATGGGGTGGCTGCTGTGGAACTCACAGAGCGAGTTCAACCAGGAAGCGATCCCGGCCAACTAGGCGCCGGATCAGGCCTCGAACCGGTGCACCTTGCCGGGGAGACGCTCTTCTAGCGAGGTAACGACGGAGCGGATGAACTTCGCACCCGGTCCCATCGCGATCCCGGCCACCGGCAAAACCCGATCGCCAGTCCCTACCCAGAGCAGCAGGGACCCGGGTTTGCCGGCAAGCCACTTCGCATCGGCATCCTCCCACCACACCTCGTCGATCTCGGTGAGCGGTATCGAATGGAGGATTTCCTTTGGCTTGCCCAGTCCGGAAACCTTCCACACCAAAACGCGCTTTGTGGTCACTGCGAGGAGTGCACCATTTGTGGAAACCGGTGGATCCAACGACAACCGGGCAGCAACGGCCGGAAGGGTCTTGGCCGCTTGTTCAGCATCATCGCTCTTGCGTCGTTTAGCGTCCCAGGCCGCGCCCACAGCCAGGCCGGCCGCGCCGCCTGCAATCAAGCCTCCGGTCATACCGGCATTGGCAACTCCGAAGGGAGACGGGGTGACGTTGCTGGCACCGAGGACCTCTTCGTCTGGGTCCAGGTCATTGGTGTTCCGGGCACGCTTTACAAAGTCGACCATGGAGCACCCCTACAGCGGAATCGCCATGCCTTCGTATGCGGCATCCGTATGCGGGAACATCGCACGAGCCATCGATCTCAGCTGATCCACCTCCGCATCACTTCGATCCGGATCGTGGCTGGTGAGCACCAATTGAGACACCCCTGCATCCTGCGCAACACGAACCGCAGACTCGAATGAACTATGACCCCATCCCTTGCGGGTCGTCCGGACTTCCTCGGGGGTGTACTGAGCATCGTGCACAAGCACGTCGGCCCCGGACGCCAACGCCACAAGCCGGGCATCGGTCTCTGCGTTGCCGGCCTCGTGGTCGGTGGCTATGACGATCGACCTTTCGCGACCCTCCAGCCGAAACATCGCGACCCCTTGCGGATGGCTACCCGTGGTGTGACGAATAGATACGGAGCCGACAGAAAACGATCCGCTCAATTCACGGAACGAAACGTCGGCGGCGACCTCATCGAGTGAAACCGGCCACCACGGGGGCCTGAGCACGGCGCCGAGCGTGTCGCGAACACCGCGACCGCCAAAAACGGGTCCATAGAAGGTCACCTGATTGCCCGCCTCGAAGAGAGGACCAAAAACCGGGAGACCCTGAATGTGGTCCCAGTGATAGTGGGTGAGCAAGATCGAATAGCGCTGCGGATCGCCGGCACCGACTTCGTGTTCGAGACTTCGCAGACCGGTCCCGCAGTCGATGACTAGCCGGTGGCCCGGCTCAACCTCCATCTCGTAGCACGTGGTGTTTCCTCCATACCGTCGGTAGGCCTCGCCGGCGACGGCCATCGATCCACGACACCCACGTACATTCACCGAATCACTCATGAGTTCGCCCGGTCGAAGTCAACACGCAGGTCTGCTCCCGGCATCTAGTCAGACAGCGCAGCATCCGTGTCGCGCAGACGCCGTGCCAGTTCCGCCATCATCTTCACGCCAATCTCGGGATGTCCCTTGACGAGCGCCCTGAGATCCCACTGAGTGATAACGAGACAGGTGGTGTCGCTCGTGGCGACTACGTCCGCAGTGCGGGGTGTGTCGTCGAGCAGAAGAGCCATTTCACCGAAATAGTCGCCCGGCCCGAATTGCGCCAGCATCATCTCGCCCTTGCGGGCCTCAGCGGCACCGGAGAGCAGCAGATAGAAACCGCGGCCACCCTCCTGTCCCTCAGTGATGATCGAATCACCGGCCGAAAAAGGGCGCTCCTTGGCCGTTCCGAGGACGCTCTCGATCTCTTTGTCACTAAACCCTGAGAACAGAGTGGTCCTCTTGAGGAATTCGGCCTTGTTCATATCTACCACCTGGGTCCGTCGGAAAGACCACGATATCCGATGATTGCGGCCGGTGCGGTCGCTCCGCCGCGACCACATAAGGGCCTTTAGCCCCTGGCGGGGCCACCCAATGGTTCGCCACCCTCCCGGAGTGAGGTTGGCGGGCGGGTGGCGCTATCCGGCGTGCACAGCGCCCCCTCCTGTGAGTGCTCGGAACACCCACCCGCCGCCACCTCTTTTCTCTACCCTCTTCGGCATGTCCGAATTCCTAGGCGCAGTCCTCACGGGAGGTAGGTCTACCCGGATGGGGGAAGACAAAGCGGCGGTCGACATCGCCGGTCGCCCGATGAGCGCCTGGGTCACTTCGGCACTCGGGTCCGCCATTCCCGGTGCGAATCGTCTGATCGTCTTGGGACGCGACCCCCTTGGTGAGATCCCGAACCTGCAGGACCGGCCGGGCGCCGGTCCTCTCAGTGGACTGGCAGCCCTTGCCGACCTTCCGGAGGAGATCGGCCAGACACCGGATGCAGTGCTTCTGGTGGCCGTCGACCACCCCTGGGTTCGCCCCGCAACGCTCCGGGCGCTGCTGGATCGGTACTCCGGGCTTGCCGTGGTGCCGATCGACCGTGGCGTGCGCCAGGTGACGTGCGCGCTGTATCCATGGAGTTTCGTAGCTGCCGCCGCAGAAGGAGCTGCCGCAGGGCAGGGATTTCAAACATTGCTCGACGGCGTTGAATTCGACGGTATAGAAGACGAGTGGGCGAAGTGGGGAGAGGACGGCCGATCGTGGTTCAGCGTCGATGCCCCCGCCGATGTCACCGAGGGTCTACGGCGATTCGGGCCGCCAGAAGAGTTCTGAAATGGACCGCAGACGCGACCCCCGACTCAAACCGGCTCGAACTGGGCCGTGAAGTGGCGCAACCAGGGTGCCTGCTCGACAATCCGGTATCCCTGTAGCGAAGACGCACGGGCGCCCACCGACAGGACCACTTCGGCGACGTAATCAATGTGGCTTTGGGTGTAGGTGCGGCGCGGAATGGCAAGTCTGACCAGTTCCATCTGCGCCGGATCCTCCGATCCATCCTCGTGCACCGTGCCGAACATGACCGACCCGATCTCCACGCCACGGACACCGCCGTCGCGATACAGCTCGATGGCAAGCGATTGTGCTGGATATTGCGACTGCGGGATCTGCGGGAGCAAAGCCTTCGCATCGATGTAGACGGCGTGGCCTCCCGGGGGCCACACGATCGGGATCCCGGCGTTGTGGCACTTCTCGGCCAGATACTCGGTGCTCCTGATGCGGTAGTGCAGATAGCTCTCTTGGAGAACCTCTTCGAGCCCGACAGCGATGGCCTCGAGATCTCTGCCCGCCAGACCTCCGTAGGTCGGGAACCCCTCGGTGAGGATGAGCAGATTGCGACATTGAGCGGCGACCGCTGGATCCCGCATCACCAGCAGCCCACCGATGTTGGCCAGCCCATCCTTCTTTGCCGAAAAGGTGATGCCGTCGGCAAGCGCGAACATCTCCTGCGCGATCTGACGCGGGGTCCTTTCGGCATACCCGGGCTCACGTGATTTGATGAACCACGAATTCTCCGCAAACCGACAGGCATCAAGAAACAACGGGATGTCGTATTCGTCGCAGACACCGCGCACCGCGCGCAAGTTCTCGAGCGATACCGGCTGGCCACCGCCACTGTTGTTGGTAACGGTCACCATGACGAGAGGAATCCGATCGCGGCCAACTTCGGTAATGGTGTCACGAAGAGCTGCGACGTCCATATTCCCCTTGAACGGGTGATATACCGCAGGATCCCTTCCTTCGGCAATGACCAGGTCTCTTGCCTCGGCGCCCTGGAATTCGATATTGGCTCGCGTCGTGTCGAAGTGGGTGTTGTTTGGGACCACCATGCCGGCCTCGGCGACAACGGAGAACAGGATTCGCTCCGATGCCCTGCCCTGATGGGTCGGAATCACCTCCGGCATGCCGGTGAGTTCCTCGACAACGGTTCGGAGCCGGGCGTACGATCGGCTCCCGGCGTACGACTCGTCACCAACCATCATCGCCCCCCACTGTGCAGCCGACATCGATCCCGTTCCCGAATCGGTGAGAAGGTCGATCGTCACCTCATCGGCGTGAAGACCGAAGAGGTTGTACCCGGCTCGCTCCAGGGCCGCCTGGCGCTCTTCGGGCCCCGGCATGTCGATGTGCTGTACCGAGTGGATCTTGAACGGCTCGATGATGGTGCGGTACGGCAAGGCGGGCTCCTGGTGTAGTCGTTGGGGTGAACGCTATCGGAGAAGGGAGTGGTCAGCACTCAGTACTCTTCTCATTCGTGGCGCACACAACCATCGCCGTCTTCGGCGCTTCCCAATCGAGTCCGGGAGACGGAAGGTATGAGGACGGAGTCGAGTGTGGACGCCTCCTCGCCGCAGCGGGCTACGCGGTGGTCACCGGTGGATACGGCGGCCTGATGGAGGCCGTATCCAAGGGAGCGCACGGCGCTGGCGGTCACGTACTGGGCGTCACCACACCGAATGTGTTCTCAGATCGTTCCGGCGCCAACAGCTTTGTGGCCGAAGAGCTCACAACTGAGCATCTGACGGAGAGAATCCATCAGATGACCAATATGAGTTCCGGGTCAATCGTTTTGCCGGGGAGCCTCGGAACGATGACGGAACTCGGAGTGGCTTGGAATCTGGCGTTCGTCACTCGGTTCTCCGACAACAAGCCGAAACCTGTGGTCACCGTCGGTCCGACCTGGCGGGGGATCGTCAACGACCTCGGAGCTCACCTCGACACAGATACCAGCCTGATTGCCTGTGCAGAAACGGTCGCCGAGGCGGTGGCTGAAATCGTGCGGTCGGTGCCGGTCGGTTAGGAATCGTCCGGGGCCAGGCAAGCGACCCAGACGACCCGTTCCTTTAGCAACCCGGGTCGCTGCTCGTTTTCGACTTGGGAGATGCCGAGTTCGATCCGCTGACCCTTGCCGAGGCAGGCGACCGGCGGCTCGATCCACGGGCCATCCTCGATCCGCCACACGGACTCGGTCACATCGAATTCGACGCCAGACGCCGCGTCGCGATCGGCTGCGAACCCGACCGACACTCCGTCGGGGCGGTCCTCAACGATTACCGCATATCCGGCGCGACGCTCTATCTCGAGGTCGGGACCGGTCGAGCCGGCCTCGCCGGCACAGGACGACAGGAGCATCGCGAGACCAACCAGTAGGAATACGAAACGGCGCAACATCGAAATCGAGGATAGCCCCTGCCATCAGAGCACCGACCTCCCCAATGACGGCCGACGGCGGCTGGATCGTACAATCGCAGCAATGGCCAAAACCACCTTTGCTCTTGGCGGCATCATCGATCCGGGGTCCGGAGATCGCACCGGGGACGCGATCAGCTACGACGCCGGGGATCTCACAACCCACGGAGTCATCGTCGGCATGACCGGCTCGGGGAAGACAGGCCTCGGAATCATCTTTATTGAAGAGGCGATTCGATCGGGCATTCCCACCCTGATCCTCGACCCGAAGGGGGATATGACGAATCTGCTGCTGACCTTCCCCGACCTGGCGCCGAGCGATTTCGAGCCGTGGGTCGACCAAGGTGCAGCACGTCGCAACGGTATCTCGGTGCAGGACCTCGCGGTCAAGACCGCAGCGCTGTGGAAGAACGGCCTCGAATCTTGGGACCTCGACGGCGGCGACATCGCACAACTACGCGACGCCGCCGGTTTTGCGATCTACACACCAGGATCGCAGGCAGGAGTCCCCCTCAATATCCTCGGTTCCCTGGCGGCACCCGACATTGACTGGGACGGCGACGCTGAGGCCGCACGTGACGAAATCGAGGGATTCGTCTCGGGGTTGCTGGCACTCGTAGGCATCGCATCCGACCCGCTGTCGAGCCGCGAACACATCTTGCTCTCCAACCTGGTCGAACGGGCATGGCGAGATGGCGCCGACCTATCGCTCGAATCCCTGATCGGAATGATTCACCGACCCCCAATGCGCAAGCTCGGCGTCTTCGAGGTTGACTCGTTCTTTCCCGAGAAGGACCGGATGGCGCTGGCGATGCGTCTCAATGCGCTGCTCGCCTCACCCTCGTTCGCCGACTGGCGGAGCGGCCCACCGCTCGACATCGGTCGACTGCTGTGGGACGAAACAGGCAAACCGCAAGCTTCGATCATCTACCTGGCCCACCTCTCCGAGGAAGAACGCCAATTCGTGGTCACCATGATTCTGAGCAGGATGATCACGTGGATGCGATCGCAATCTGGCTCTAGCGATCTGCGTGCGCTGATCTACATGGACGAAGTGTTCGGTTTCGTTCCCCCGACCGCAACCCCGCCGGCGAAGAAACCGATCCTCACCATTCTGAAACAGGCGAGGGCGTTCGGCATCGGGATGATCCTCTCCACCCAGAACCCGGTGGACCTCGACTACAAAGCAATGTCCAATGCAGGAACCTGGTGTATCGGCCGACTCCAAACGGAACGGGACAAGGCCCGAATCCTCGAAGCACTCCAATCCGCCACCGGGACTACAGATGTAGACGAGCTCGACGATCTCATTTCCGGTCTCGGCAAGCGGAATTTCCTCCTCCACAACACTCGCGACCGGGATCCCTCGATCTTTACGACCCGTTGGGCGATGTCATATCTGCGGGGTCCAGTCACCCGCCAGGAGCTATCGGCGCTCACAGACGCAGATCCCCGACGCTCCGAGTCGGTGCCAGCCGCAGCTACCCCGCCTCCAATTGCCGACGACGAGAGCAACGTACTCCCGGACGCCGCACCGGGAATCCCGGTTCGATTCTTGGATCCAGGAGCACCTTGGGCCAACGACATCGGGGCTAACCGGTCGTCGAACCATTACAGACCAGGTTTGGCCGCTCGTGTCCACCTCACCTTCGATGATCGGTACGCCGATGTCGATCACGACGAAGAGTGGGAGGCGATCTACTTCCCGCTCCAGGAGCACTTCGATCCGTCTACCGCCCGCCCGGTGGATCACGACGATCGCGATTTCCTGGAGACTGCCCCCAGCGACTCAGCGTTCTCGCTCCCAGAGGCACCTATCCATACCAAACGGTGGTTTGCGGCAATCGAGTCTGAGATCAAAGACCACCTCTACCGAAGTCGAACCGTCGACGTGTTCCGTAACCGGGCGCTCAAGGTATACAGCCGCGTCGGCGAGCCCCTCGAAGACTTCCAAACGAGGTGCGAGCGGCTGGCCGATGACGCAGCAGACGACGCAGTCGCCGCTCTCCGCAAGAAGTACGGCAAACGGCTCGACGCCGCCCGCGATCAGATAGACCGAGCGATGGAGAAGGTCGAGGACGCCCGCCTCGATGTCGATACCAGAAAACAAGAAGAGATGATGTCCGGCGCGGGGACGGTCCTCGGTGTACTGCTGGGGCGCAAGAACACGAGATCATTGTCCACCGCGACATCGAAACGCTCCATGACTCGCAAGGCTGAGCGCCGGCTGGATTCCGCCCAGCGCAAGGTCGGGGAAGAAGTGGAAGATCTGGCAGAACTCGAGGCCGACTTCGCCGACGATGTCGCCGAAATCGCGGAGACCTGGGCCGACAAGGCCACGGATATCGAGAATCTTGAGATCGGGCTCGAAAAGACTGACATCAGCATCGAGTCTCTGATGCTCGTATGGATTCCCACAGATTGATTACTCAATCAATCTGAACGCCTGCCGATGAGAAACCCATGACAGCGTCAGTAACCACGCTCCGAACCGATATGGCTCGATCGGCCATCGATCGCGTTGATGAGTCGACCAACAACGAGACGGCTGCCGTCACCGTGGTTCTGCATTGGGACGGCACCGACCACGTCGGTGAGGCCTCAGGATCACCGGCATCGGCCCACAGGCCGATGCTTATCGCCGAGGCCACTCTGGATGCCCTGGAAAGCGCCGGGAGTAGAGGGTTCGAGGCCGTCGAAGCATCAACCACGACGACCGCGGGAGTGCTCGTAGCCGTGGTGGCCGTCGCCGATTCCCAGGTCACGACTCCGCTCATCGGCACGGCAGTCATGCCCGACGACAACTCCCAGCTCGGTTTTGCCCGCGCCACACTCGATGCGGTGAACCGAAGGGCCGAACTCCCCCGCTGAGGGTCGGACCGCTCCTCAGTTGCCAGTCGGCGGTACGCTGACGGCCATGAGAAGACGCCCGGTCATCATCGGTATCGAGGACGAGATCGACGGCGAGGACGCGCGCGTCACCGTCATCCTCGATTGGGCCGATCAACCATGGCATGGCCAAGCGATTGGCGCGGCCGACGCCACACCCCGGTTGGCTGGAGAGGCTGCACTGGCAGCGGTCTCCAAACTCACGGACGGCGGGCTCGACATCGAACTCCTCGCGGTGGCCACCTCCGACCTCGGCGCGGCCAGGATCGCTCTCGCTCAGGTAAAGATGGGTAACGAGGACGTTCTGGTGGGAAGCGCACTCCAAGGCGAGGCAGACGAGTGTCTGGCGGCCGTGCGAGCGGTGATGGACGCCATCAACCGGCGAATCGAATTGATTCTGTAATCAGTCCGAGGCTGGACCGTCGATAACTGCTCGCAGAATGTCGCGGATGTTGACGATCCCGAGCAACTCTCCATCTTCCATCACAGGCATGTGGCGGTAGCCCACCTCGAGCAGCCATGCAGCGGCCTCGGTGACGTCGACATCGGGCGAGAAGGTATCCGGAGCATCCGCCATCCAGTCGGCGACATGCTCGCTCTCGGGATCTGCTCCTGCTCCGAGCGCTCTGACCAAGTCCCGCTCGGTGACGATTCCAACCAGGTTGCGATCCGACACAACGGCAAGGCCTCCCAGGTCGTAATCGCCCAGTGCCTCGGCGGCATCGCCGAGGGTTGCCTCCGGCCCTATGACCGTGGCCGATCCACTAATCAGTGATCGCAGAATCATCTGTGCCGAGGCTAGCGAAGCGCTGCACCCACGGGACTGCCGTGTCGAAGAATCACCGCTCGAGCCGGATTCTTCGACGCAAATCGGCGACGAACGCCTATACGAGGTCCTGCTCGCGGATACCGAAGGAGGGGTGGCGGAGGCGGCACAACGCCAGCTTCTCAAGCTGTCGAATCCGCTCCCGGGTGAGGTTGAACTCCTCACCAATCTCCTCAAGTGTGCGGGGCACACCATCAAGGAAGCCATAGCGCAGCGCCAGGATCCGACCCTCACGATCGGGCAGCCGCGAGATCGACCTGCGCAAGCTGTCGGCGATGTCACCCTCTTCGGTGACGCGAACGGGATCTGTTGCATCCTCGTCCTCGATGAAGTCACCAAGCTGAGCACCGTCCTCACCGACCGGCTGTTCGAGCGACACCGTGTCTGCCACCCCGAGGGCCAGCTCCACCTTGTCGACGGTCACTCCCGCCTCTTCGGCGATCTCAGCTGGCTTGGGGTCGCGGCCGAGTTCGGCTTTGAGACTCGCCTGGGCGGCTCGCACCGCGGCGAGCGTGTCGTGCAAGTGGACTGGAATACGCACAGTGCGGGACTTGTCGGCGATCGCCCGGGTGATTGCCTGGCGAATCCACCATGTCGCATATGTGGAGAATTTGAAGCCCTTGCGCCAGTCGAACTTCTCGACAGCGCGAATCAGACCGAGATTGCCTTCCTGAATCAGATCGAGGAAGTCGATTCCTGAGGTGTTGGCGTAGCGGCGGGCGTTGGCGACCACCAACCTCAGGTTTGCGGTAAGGAAATCGTCCTTTGCCTGCTGACCGAGCCTCTTGTTGCGCTTTAGCTCGATCTCCTGGGTCTTGCCCTTGAAATCGCCCTCTTCCAAACGCGCTGCAGCGTCTTCGCCCGCCTCGATCTTCTGGGCGAACTCGACCTCGAGTTCTGCAGTAAGCAGCTCGTACTCACCGATCGCGGTGAGATACTGACTGACAAGATCGGTGGTCAGACGACCACGATCGTCGGTGAGCTTGTTTCGTTCGCGCTCACGTCGCGTCTTGGCAACTGCCATTGGGGGAATTGTCCTCTCGTCTGATTGTCTTTGGTGATCTTTTGTCGGTACTCAACGCCAGCGGGTCGCTCTTCGGAGCCTCTTCGGAGCCTTTTCGCGACCCTTTCGGGGCCATTTCGGGACGAGCGCCGCCACCTGACTGTCAAGCACTTCGTGAACAAAATCACAAATCTTGCTTCTGCTCCACTATGTCACAGGGCGTTCAGTTTGTGAACCCCCCAATTCATCTAACGATTCCCGATGGTCGAACAGACTCATCGACCAGCGCGGAGAGGACCACAAGACCACTTATCGTTTATGTTTCGTAACTAAAAGTGGTCAGGATTTGATCGAGCGTCGCCCGACCACTCCCATCGACGTCCACCAGTTGCACCAGCACGGACCACGATGAATCGGGCGGGCCCCCGACGAACACATAGAAGTCTCCGCCCTCGGCTCCACAGTCCGACCATGCCTGCACCGTCCCTGCGAGAACACCCGCCGAACGCTCTTCGAATTCTCCGAGTGAGCAGATCCCCGAAAAATCACCGGGCTCCGGAGCAAGGCTTGACGTCGAAACTCCAACGAACACACCGGGGGTGCCCCACGAGGCGTACCAGGCGTCTATATCGGGGGCCGCCGTGATCGAGGGTCCGATCCGGTTGTTATCCACCACCCACTCCACCCCTGAAACATCGGCCCATTCGGCAGGCAGGATCGCCGAGATGCTCCCCGAGTCATCGGTGACGAGCACAACGGCGCCTGGCGTGAAGTCTGCCGAGAGCGTTGTGCTCGGTGTCGAAACTGCCGGCTCTGCAGGAGTAGTGGTCGACGCAACCGAGATCGATGTTGGAGACGCCGCGGTGCCAACCGAATCACCGCTCGCCAACTGCATCGCGGCAATCAGAATCAGGACGAGGCCAACCACGGCCGCAAGGAGGGCTGCCACGGCTGGAAACCGCCGCTCGACGGATGTCGTCATGGGCTGATCGTAGGTTGCGAATCGGCCACCACTAGCTTCCGATCATGGCCAACCGGCTCACCGCCTCCACTTCGCCTTACCTCCTCCAACACGCCGACAATCCGGTCGATTGGTGGGAGTGGTCCCCTGAGGCCCTGGCCGCGGCAGAAGAACGAGACGTTCCGGTGCTTCTGTCGGTGGGATACGCATCGTGTCATTGGTGCCATGTGATGGCACACGAGTCGTTCGAGGATCTCGAAACGGCAAAAACAATGAACGACTGGTTCGTAAACGTCAAGGTCGATAGAGAAGAGAGGCCCGATATCGATCGGGTGTACATGGACGCGGTCCAGGCGATGACGGGACAGGGCGGATGGCCGATGACCGTCTTCCTCACTCCGAAGGGAGATCCATTCTTCGCTGGCACGTACTTCCCCAAGACAGACCGACACGGCCATCCATCATTCGCAAGAGTGATGGAAGCTGTCCACGACTCCTGGATTCACCGACGCGACGAAGTCGAGACACAGGCCGGTTCGCTGACGCGGACAATCTCATTGCCGACCCCTCCCGGGGTCGACGTGGCAGGGAAAAGGGAACTTGCAACGGCATACGAGGCGATACGCGCCGCCTACGACCCCATAAACGGTGGATTCGGAGGGGCACCCAAATTCCCCCAAGTGCCGACGCTGGAGTTCCTGCTGCGGTCGGCTGGCAAGCCCTGGGCCCCCGAATCCGAAGCGATGCTCATCCGCACGCTGTCGGCCATGGCCGACGGCGGAATACACGACCAGATCGGCGGCGGATTCTCCCGCTACACCGTTGACAGCCGCTGGCTCGTGCCTCACTTCGAGAAGATGCTGTACGACAACGCCCAACTCGTCCGCCTCTATGCCCTCGCCTCGCAGGTCACCGGGGAACAACGTTTCGCCGACGTGGCACGCTCCACCGTCGAATACATGCTGCGTGACCTGGCCTTGACCAACGGGGGGTTCGCATCGGGCGAAGACGCCGATTCCGAGGGCGAAGAGGGCCGCTTCTATGTCTTCGGGTGGGACGAGTTCTCATCGGCCACTGATTCGGAAGCGGTCGCCGCGGTTCTAGGGGCGACTCCGGGCGGAAATTGGGAAGGGCGAACGATTCTGCACCGGAAGCGAACTGTCGGCGAAGTCGCCGACGAACAGGGCCTCAGTTCCTCCCAACTGGAGGCAGAGGTGCAAGACACCCTGAGGGCACTCGGTGACCTCCGCTCGAATCGGGTCAGACCCGGCCTCGATGACAAGGCGGTATGCGCCTGGAACGGGATGGCGGTGCGGGCGCTGGCAGAAGCAGGGGTCGCCCTCGGCGAACCTCTCTTCGTCGAGCATGCCGCCACCACCGCCCGCTTCGTATTGAATGAGATGCGACGAGACGACGGGCGCCTAATGAGATCGTGGAGAGAGGGACGGACGTCGAGCCCTGCCTTTTGTGATGACTACGGCGCATTAGCTCTGGGCCTCTTTGCTCTATACCAAGCAACCGGAGATCCCGAGTGGTTCACAACAGCCAGCGATCTCACCACCACCATGGTCGACCTCTTCTGGGATCAAGAGGCCGGCGGTTTTTACGCCACCGGTCACGATGTCGAGGCCCTCATCGCCCGACCCAAGAACTTGTTCGATAATCCAACACCATCGGACAACGCGCTGGCGGCCGAGGCGCTACAGCACCTGGCGGCGTTTACCGGCGACACCAGCCTTCTGGACCGGATCGACGGCGTATTCCTGACCGCCTCCCAGCTCATCGAGCGCTACCCGATGGGAGTAGGTCACCTGTTGTCGGTGCTGCAGGTAGCCATGGAGCCGCCCGTTGAACTGGCCATCGTCGGCCATGGTTCGGCCCGCGCCGCCCTCGAAGCAGTCGCCCACAGCAAATACCGTCCACACGTGTTTACCGCCGTCGGTGACGGGGTCGATGATCACGGAATACCGCTGCTGGCCAACCGGCCGGCACCCAATGGGGCCGCCGCATACATCTGTCGAGGATTCGTTTGTGATGCACCCGTGGCGACGCCTGAGGCACTCCGCGCTGGGCTCACCTAGCCGAACCGAACTACAAAGGTGCCAAAGGGGGTAATCTGCCGCGGATGTCCCCCACCGAGAACCGGAAGCTGGCCGTCAAGCGCGCCATCGTCGTTGTCGGCGTCGTTGTGTTTGCGGCCGCTGCATGGTCCGGTTTCCAGGTGTGGAGTTCGTGGAATGACATCGAAACCGTGCCGTTCAACACGGACGAGGCGCGCGATGCGCTCGGGACAACCACAACAGTTGCTTCTCCGGACACCGTCGCACCGGGCACGACGGTAACCACGACCACCACTCCGGGGACCACGACGACCACGATCCCCCTCCTCTTCATCGACCGCGGTCGAGTCAACTCATTCCTGGTCGTGGGTTCGGACGATTCGACCCTGCGGGCCGACGTCATCCTGCTCGTCATCCTGCCACCCGACAGTGGTGACGCGGTCATGGTCTCGATCCCGCGCGACCTCTACGTGATCAACCCGTGCAGAAACGTCAAGACCAAGATCAACGAGAACCTTTTCGGATGCGAAAACGCAGGGGTGAGCGGGCCGGAGCAGTTGGCCATCGCGGTGGAGGACTTCACCGGAGTCCCAATCGATCACTTCGCCATGTTCACCTTCCCCGGTTTCGAACAGATCATCGACCGGGTCGGAGGCGTCGAGGTCTGCGTGGGGCCCTATGCCATCCGCGACAAGAATGAGGATTTGTCTCCGAACTGGAGTCCCACTGACGAATGGGACTACTTCCAACTCCGGGCGGGTTGTTCCCATGTCAACGGCCAACAGGCCCTGTCATGGGTGCGGTCCCGAAGCACACAGCAGCTGACCGATGCGGGGTGGACGACGATGCCCGGCGTAAACGATCTCACCCGAAACCAACATCAGCAGGATTTGCTGCTGACCGCACTAGACAAGTTGAAGGAGATTCGCAGCATCCCCGAGCTACAGGGGCTGGTCGAAGACGTATCCAACGCGTTCATCATCGACGGTGAACTCGGCCTCGGCGATGCGATCGCCCTGCTCTGGGACGTCCGCACCATCAGCTCCGACGACATCCATCGCGTCACACTCGATGTGCGGACCTCAACCACCGAGTTGGAGGAGTCGATCCTCTTGCTCAATGTTTCGTTCCAAGACACTCTCATCGCCGAATATCCGCCGGCCTTCCAGTTCTTTGAAGGTTGGAACGGCGGCTAATCGGTTTCTCCACCATCCTCAGGGCAGCATCACTTAGGATTGTTAAGAACAGAGAGTGAGCGAAACGTGGACGGACAACCACCGCGGGTCACCGGCGAGGGGCAACAGATGCCTCCGGTCGATCCCAATCCAAGGCCGTCGCCAGGCGGCAGACAGCGCCAGGGAGGGCCGCCGCGTCGCCCCATTGCTCCCACACCCCAGCCAAACCCATGGTTGGTCGGGATGGCAATCGCCGCCGTTCTGGCTGCGGTGAGCGTTATCGCCTACGGATTGTTCGCCTCGAATACAGCGGACACAGCCACCGGTGATACCAGCGTCACCACCACGGTCACCGGAGACACCACCGTCACCGGAGACACCACAGTTACCGGAGACACCGAAGCCACGCTGCCCGGCGGTGGCGACGCTCCCACGATCGGCGCAGTCGGATCTCCGATCGCGATCGCTGAGTTGACCATGTCTTCGGACGACATCGGACCACTGGAGTTTGGGGACGCCGGTAACGATGTGCTGGGGCGTCTCGTCTCCACGTTTGGCCAGCCAACCGATGACACCGGATTTATCGTTGGTGCCGGGAGCTTCGGTGAATGCCCCGGTGACTCGATCCGGGTGGTCCGGTGGGGTCCGCTCAATATCGTGACCCGCGGCGAAGCCTCCAACCATATATTCGTCTCCTACCGGATGGATCTCCGCTACGGAGGGATCACCTCCCCGACAACGGATATGGCCACCCTGTCGGGCCTGCGGGTTGGTGACTCGGTCGGCCAACTGGAAGCCACCTACGGGGATTTCGTGATCGAGTTCATCGTCGACCAGAACGTCGGTCTGACATTCGAGCTGCGAGCCTCCGCCGGAGGCCAACTCTTGCTGTGGGGACCGATCGACTCTCAGGCACCCGACGCACTCGTTACCGGCATCTACTCACCGGACGCCTGCGATTCAGCCGCCGGTTGATAGCGGCTGCCGACCCGGCAGCATCTCGACCAACGTACGCTGAGGGGACATGGACTTCTTCGTGGCACACCAGGGGGGTTGGGACGAACTGGCGTGGTTCACGATTCCGGTTCTACTCATGCTCACCTGGGTTCGCTGGGCAGAGAAGAGGGCTCGGATTCGCCAGACGGCGGCCAAGGAGGCCTCAACTAACATGCCCGACGACACCGACACCTAGGAGCCCCGTTGCATCGCCGAACCTGGCCAGCCATCTTCGTAGGAGGGACGCTTGGAGCGGTAATGGGTCTCGCCGTCGTTGCGCTGGCGGCCGGTCGGGTGGTCGGATCCGGCATCGATACTGTCCTGATCGACGGCGAGCCGGCAAGAGCAACATTCCTCGTCACCCAAGCATCGCTGTACATCCTCGTGGTGGCAGCCTCCGCCATCGGAGGCGCAGTCGTGGCGGCAGCCGGATTCGCCACCGGACGGCTTTCCCAGCCCGAAAGCAAACGCTTTGCGCTCGGGCCACTTACCTTGATAGGCGCCCTGGCCGGTGCAGTGGTCGGATTTGCTGCGGCCCGAACTGCGATCGGGGTCGGCGGCACCACCATCGACGGCATCGTTTCTCTGTCGGTATTCAGGGCGGCGATTGTCGCTCTGATCACAGGCGCAGTAACCGGGGTCGTCGTCGGGGGAACTGTCGAACGTGCCGGGCGTCCCGAGGTGTTCGGTTTTGAGGGCACCGCATGGCCGGCTAATCCCGCAGCCTTCCTGCGCGACGCTATGGCGGCAATGGGGTTGCCGGCACTGGGTCTCGTCATGGGCTTGGCCATCGTCTTCGTATTGAGCAGGGTTCTGCTCGAGGCCGACAAGACGACCTCACTCATCGTCTTTGGCGGAGTATCCGCGTTGGTGTTGTTCGGTGCCGCTGCGATCGCAGCAATGCCGTCACGCGGCAGACGTGATGAGTAGCG
>CAXMOL010000088.1:0-4212 GCA_964194935.1 uncultured Kiloniellaceae bacterium | reverse complement strand
TCGAGTGCCGGGACGTTAGCAGTCGAAAAAGAGCAGCGTTGCGACGTTATGTGACAGTTAACTACTCACACCGGTCGCGGCTTCGAGCATCGAGGCGCTCTGCTCGGCGAAGTGACAAGACACCCAGTGTCCCGGCTCGACTTCTCTCCACTCCGGTACCTGCGAAGAACAGCGCTCTTGCGCTATCGGGCAACGGGTATTGAAAACGCATCCGGGGGGGGGATTGGAGGGACTGGGGATATCTCCTTCAAGAATGATCCGCTTGCGGGTTGATTCGACCATCGGGTCGGGAACCGGAACGGCCGAGTGCAGGGCCACGGTGTAGGGATGCAATGGCGTCTCGTACACCGTGTCGACATCGGCGAGCTCCATGAATCTGCCGAGGTACATGACGGCAACCCTGTCCGCAATGTGCCTGATCATCGAAAGGTCGTGCGATATGAACAGATAGGTGAGGCCCATCTCGTCTTGGAGAGCCTTGAGGAGGTTTACCACCTGAGCCTGAATCGACACGTCGAGTGCAGCAATCGGCTCGTCACACACGATGAAGTCGGGATTGAGCGCAATGGCACGGGCGATACCGATCCTCTGCCGCTGACCACCGGAGAATTCGTGGGGGTAGCGATTCGCATGCAGCGGCTGGAGCCCGACGACGGTGAGTAGCTCCTCGACCCGGAACTGCCGGTCGGTGCCGCGCGAGACCGAATGCTCCCGGAGCGGCTCGGCGATGATCGAGCCGACCGTCATGCGCGGGTTGAGCGATGCGTGCGGATCCTGGAACACAATCTGCATCCGAGGCCTGGTCTGGCGCAGAACCTCGCCCTTCGTCTCTGTCAGTTCGACTCCTTCGAACAGGACAGATCCATTGGTGGCACGGTCGAGCTGTAGAACGACCCGTCCAATCGTCGACTTTCCCGATCCGCTCTCGCCGACCAGACCGAGCGTCTCGCCCCGACGGATGTCGAACGAAACACCGTCAACGGCCTTGACATCGCCGACATGACGACGGAAGAGGCCGCTGGTGATCGGGAAGTACTTCTCCAGATCTGTGACGCGCAGCAGCACCTCACCGTCGGCAGGAGTCGTGACAGGTGCAGAACCAGATTCGAGGCGCTCAGTGGTCATAGCGAGGTTCCCCCTTGTCGACATCCCACCAACAGGCGACTCGATGCGATTCCGAAATCGGTCTGAGTGTCGGGTTTTCCTCCAAGCAGCGGCTGTAGGCAAACTCACATCTCGGTGCGAATTCGCAGCTGCTCGGCGGCGAGGACAACTTTGGCGGCTGACCCTTAATCGCTTCGAGGTTGGCGCCCTTTTGGTCGAGGCGGGGGACTGATTTGAGCAGGGCCATCGTGTAGGGATGGTGCGGCGATCCGTACACCTGAGCAACCGGAGCTTCTTCCACGATCTGCCCGCCGTACATGACAACCACACGGTCGGCCAGGCTGGCAACCACGCCGAGGTCGTGGGTTATCCAGATCACTGCGGTGCCGAGCCTGTCTCGTAGTTCCTTGATGATCTCGATGATCTGCGCCTGGATGGTCACATCGAGAGCCGTCGTCGGCTCGTCTGCGATAAGTACCTTCGGGTTGCACGCCAAAGCGATGGCGATCATCACTCGCTGCCTCATACCCCCGGACAGCTCGTGGGGATACGACTTGACGCGCGCTTCCGGATCCGGGATCCCAACCATGTCCAAGAGCTCAATGGCTCTAAGTTCGGCGGCTTCGGGGTCGGTTCCCCGATGAATGGTGAGCGCTTCGGTTATCTGGAAGCCGATCTTGAGCACGGGGTTCAGCGAGGTCATCGGGTCTTGGAAGATGAAGCCGATTCTTCCGCCGCGGATATCTCTGAGGTCCTTCATACTCAAGGTGAGGAGGTCCTCTTCCTCGAATATCGCCTCGCCCGACACGATCTCGCCGGGCGGCATCGGGATCAAGCGAAGCAACGACATGACCGTGACGCTCTTGCCCGAGCCGCTCTCGCCGACCACACCGAGGAATTCGCCCTTGTTGAGGGTGAAACTGACGTCAGTCACGGCGTGGACCATGCCGTCCTGGGTGTCGAACTGCGTGGTCAGATCTCTGACCTCGAGTACGGGCTCCAAGGTTGCCATTTACTATCCGATCGGGCGCGAGAGGATGGCAGCGTAGCGTCCCACGCCAAGCACGGGACGAACGCGGTCTGCACGGAAACCGACAGCGGTGTAGGTCGATCTTGCCGACCGGAGGAGTTGGCCGCGTTCCATGATCTGATTCTCGCCGGGTGGGAGCATGCCGTTGGGAGTGCTGGAGGAGGTCGTCGAGCGGTGAGCCGGGAATAGCCGACATCGAAGGAGGCTTGGATTCACCATGGATCCAGATCTCGAGTTCATCTACGTCGGTGATCCGATGTGTTCATGGTGCTGGGGGTTCGCCCCGGTGCTCGATCGCATGGAAGAGGTGTACGACGTTCCAATCCGTTTCGTGGCCGGAGGACTCCGTCCCGGCCCGAGCGCTGAAGTGATCGATGATCAGATGGAGCAACGTCTCGCCCACCACTGGCACCAGGTAGAAGAAGCCTCAGGCCAACCGTTCGATTACACCTTCCTGCAGCGCCGAGATGGCTGGAGGTACGACACCGAGGTTCCTGCGATCGCGGCAGTCACCATGCGCTCACTCGACCCCAAGGCGGTGCTCCCCTTCCACGGGCGGCTGCAGCGTGCCTTCTACAGCGAAGGTGTCGACATCACGGATCGGTCGGTCTATCCGGACCTTTTGGACGGGTTTGCCGTCGACGGCGATGAGTTCATCCGCCGGTTCGAGACGGAAGCGATGCGGACCGAAACCTGGAGCGACTTCGAAGAGGCTCGATCACTGGGTGCCTCAGGATTCCCAACACTGCTCATCTATGACGGTGACCGCTACGGGATCGTCACCCGCGGCTTCGTTCCCGCCGACAACCTCCTCCCGGCACTTTCGGACTGGCTACTCAATCGCTACTCCGACGAAGCCACTGGCCTGTTCTGTGAGCCCGGAGTTACCTGCTGAGGATTCGAACCGGACTGGCGTTTCGCTCCGAAGCGCGTCTGTGACCGATCAGAGATTCAGCGCGTCAACGAGCGGCCGTGGGATCTCTTCAGGGTCGAGTTCGAGAGCGAAGAGCCGCGCATAGCGGAGCTTGCGACGCGCTCCCGCTCCCATAAACCGTCGCATCTGCCCTATGAGGTCGCGGTCGCGCCACGCCGGCTGGCGCTGGAGGCTTCGGAACGATCTGAGGTCACCTTCTCGTTCGAGGATCGCCTCGACCCGGTCCGGGGTCACCGCTCGGATCAGCTCCTCTTCCAGGTCCTCGTGACACACGAACACGCCGAGCCTCGCCGGGTCCGATTCCGTCGCAGCGTCGACGATTCCGGCCGTGGTCATCGCCCGCACAAGGATCCCCTCCTCTGCTTGGTCGACCAGGCCCCGCACTTCGATCCCCCGGTCGCCGAGCCGTTTGATGTGCTGTTCGAAGGCATGAGCGCCCCCAACCGGCACAACGACGACGCCTTCGGCCGCCAGATCGCGCTCCTGGCACTCCCCCACGGCATCTAGAGCCATCAGGTCACTGATCCCCTCGACGAGAACGACCATGCGAGCGCCCTGAGCACGAGCGAGGGCGGCGTCGCGAGCGTGTCGGGTAGCCCCGGGACCGTTGGCGTATCCGGCGAGAACGGCGTCCGCGCGGGAACGGCGATCGAAGAGCTTCATGGCGCGAGGAGTATGTCACCAATAAGAAAAGGTCTCAGAGATGATCCCGTGGCTCGGCTCAAGCCATGGGGCTCTACTTCTTACCGGCAATGGCCAGTCGACGGATAGGTAGGCTCGACACATGCCGAACAAGCCAACCCCGGCCACACCGCCCGACGACGAGACCAGCGACCAGAGGCGTCTTCGTGAGCACGACGAGGCCGAGGACCGACGTCGACTCGCCGCCAAGGAGTACGAGCAACAGCGGCTTGTCGATAGGAAAGAAGCGGAAGAGCGGCGGCACGGGAATCGGGACGCCGACCGACCGTCTGACTAGAGCTTCCTTCGAACCGGGACACCATTCGGTGTCTGTGAGCCGACGCGAACCTCCAAGTCGGGAGGATCAGCGTCGGGCTAGATCAGATACTGACTCGTGCCTCGCTTGAGGTAACGACCATCCCCGGCCTTGCCGTGGTATTTGCCGTCTGAGATGAGGACGTTG
>CAXMOL010000087.1:0-30312 GCA_964194935.1 uncultured Kiloniellaceae bacterium | reverse complement strand
ACGTTCAGCTCGAAGTTGCCGTTGGCATTCGCCCAGGCCACGGCCGCGTCGTTTCCGATGACATGTGCGACCACCTGCATTACAGCCTCGGCCATCACCGGATTGACCTTGCCCGGCATGATCGACGAACCCGGTTGAGTCGAAGGCAATGCCAACTCGCCGATAGCGGTTCGTGGGCCCGAGCCCAGCCAACGGATGTCGTTGGCGATCTTGAACAATCCGGTGGCCACGGTCTTGAGGGCGCCAGACGCAAACGCTGCGGCATCTTTGGCCCCCTGGGCTTCAAAATGGTCGGCAGCTTCGACAAATTGATAACCCGTTCGCTCGGCAATGCCCGCGATCGTGTCCCTGGCGAATCCCGCCGGGGCGTTGATACCCGTTCCGACCGCGGTTCCCCCCAGGGCGAGTTCTTCGAGCCCGACCAGGGTGCTCTCGATCCGCTCCACGCCTTTACGAACTTGGGCCGCGTAGCCGCCGAATTCCTGGCCGAGCCTCACCGGTGTGGCGTCCATGAGATGGGTGCGACCCGACTTGATGATCCCGTCGAACTCGGTCGCCTTGTCCTCCAACGCCACAGCCAGGCGCTCGAGCGCTGGGATCGTTGTCTGTCGCAGAGTGGCCACCGCCGCGATGTGAATTGCGGTGGGGATCACGTCGTTCGAGGACTGGCTTGCGTTCACGTGATCGTTGGGATGCACGAGCTTTTCGCCACGACTGCCCCCGAGCAACTCGGTGGCCCGGTTGGCGATCACCTCGTTCACGTTCATGTTCGTAGAGGTGCCCGAACCCGTTTGGAAGATGTCGACCACGAACTGATCGTCGTGCACGCCTTCGATCACTTCTTCGGCGGCCTGCGAAATCGCGGTCGCTTGTTCTTGTGTGATCAACCCGAGGCCGAGGTTTACGGCGGCCGCACCACCCTTGATCAGCCCGAGCGCTTCGATCATCCTGCGGTTGAAACGCAGATCGGAGATCGGAAAGTTGTCGACGGCCCGTTGTGTCGATGCGCCGTAATAGGCATCGTCCGGAACCTGAACCTCACCCATCGAATCCTTTTCGATCCGCATCTGCTGCGCTCCTCTGTTCGCCTGGGCGACCGTAATGATCTATTACCCACCAAGCGTAGGCAGACGACCCAAGGCTCTCGCCAGGGTCGATAGATAGGTGTCGTACTGGTCGTCATCGCGGTGGGCTGAGTGTGACGAATCTCCGATCACCTCGAAGTCGATTGATGGCGACGCCGCCAGCCACTCTCCGAACGCCACCGGGAGAATCCCGCCCGTGTTCGGGTCGGAGCCGAGCAGAACCGTTGCCACCGTCAATTGGCTCGCTTGATCAAGCACCATCCACGGCCAGTTCACCTCGATGGTTTGCTCGACCATCTCGGCAGTCGATTTCGCCAAAGCCTCGACCTTGGCTGTGACGTCGATCGGATGCCACCGCGGGCTGAGCGCGGCAATTCGAACCGGATCTGCATCACCGAGGTATTCCTCGAGAAGCCACTCCTTGATCGTCGAGATCGGGTCGGGGAGCATGAGCGCCGGGTCTTGCAACACCAGCCCTTTGCTCCAGGTTGGTTCGGCGGTGGCCGCGAGAACAGCAAGCGTTCCCCCCATCGAGTGTCCCAACACCGCATCCCAACCGGTGCCGAGCGCCAGCACATCTTCGACATGTTCTGCAAAGGCGTAGCTCCCGGGTTTGGGGCTGTCACCGTGGCCTCGGAGATCGGCAGCCACTACATGCCAACCCAGTGCCGCCAAGTCGGGACCAACTCGCCACCAACCGGCAACGCTCGATGTGATCCCGTGCATCAACAGGATGCGGCGGTCGCCACGATCACCCCACGAGACCGTGTGGAGCGACAAGCTTCTAGAGCCCGTCGAGGAACGAACTGGAGACGGACGAACCATGTTCGGTGACGAGAGCGTCGTAACCCGAGGTCTCGAGGGATTCGGCCAGCTCTGCGCCGCCCGAATCGACAATTCTTCCAGCGACCATCACATGAACCCGATCGACAGTGAGGTAACGCAGAATCCGGCTGTAGTGCGTGATCACAAGAACCCCGACATCCGGTCCGCGCATGGCTTCCACTGCCTTGGCCACCTCTCGCACCGCGTCGATATCGAGACCCGAATCGATCTCGTCGAGGACTGCAAACCTCGGATCGAGCGCCCCGAGTTGCAGCATCTCCGACCGCTTCTTCTCGCCACCGGACAGGCCGGCATTTACCGGCCGGTCCATAAACCGTTCCATGTCAAGAACCGCGGCAGTTGCCGCAGCCCGGGCGGTGACCTCAGGGCCATTTACCGCCGCCATCTCCTCGAGTAGATCGCTCAAGGCAACGCCGGGCACCTCGACCGGGTATTGAAACGCCTCGAACAGACCAGCGCGGGCGCGCTCGTCGACTGAGAGTCCAAGCAGTTCGCTGCCGTCGACACGAGCCGATCCGGTGGCCTCGTATCCGGGCTTGCCCATCAGCACGTGACAGAGCGTCGACTTGCCCGAACCGTTGGGGCCCATGAGCGCGTGAACCTCACCGAACGGAACCTCGAGATCGACACCACGCAAGATGTGAAGATCGCCGAGTCGTGCTTCGAGGTCCTTTACCTCAAGAGCCTTGTTCGTCATGCCTCATCCTCTGCCATCGGCTCCACCGACACGAACACATCGGATCCCTCGACTTCGACGACATACACCGGAACCGGCTGGGTAGCCGGAAACGCTGATGGCTTCCCGGTCCGCAGATCGAACTCCGACCCGTGCCGTGGGCACTCCACGGCCTCATCGAACACCTCTCCATCGGCAAGCGATGCCTCGGCATGGGAACACCGATCACCAATGGCGTAGACATCGGCCCCAATCAGAAACAGGGCGATCCGGTGTCCGGCAACATCCACCCGCTGACCAGCCGACTCGACGAGTTGGTCGAACGAGGCGACCCGATGGCGTTCGATCATGGAGCCACCTTGTCGTATTTGGCCATTGCGGTCGTACGCAGCATCGGTTCCAAGGATTGGTGTGGAAAGCGCTGCAACGCCTCTTCGAAGAACCCGAGCACTTGCAGACGGTCGGCTCGCGGCTCGGGGAGACCACGGCTCATGAGGTAGTAGCGCTGCTCTCCGTCGAGCGGGCCAACGGCCGAGGCGTGCCCGCAACGAACATCGTTCGCCAGGATTTCGAGATTGGGCACCGAATGCGCTTCGGCGTCATCCGACAGGACCAGGTTGCGGTTGGTTTGATGGGCATTGGCTCCTTGGCCATCTGGTTCGATCCGGATCATGCCTGTAAATACAGAACGAGCCTCGCCGGCAACGGCTCCCTTTAGGAACATCTCGGAAGTCGTCTTGGGCCCGAGGTGATTCATGAAGTAGCGGTAGTCGAGCGTCTGTCCCCGATCGCCGAAATAGGCGCCGGTGATGCGGGCGTCGGCTCCCCGACCGGCGAGATCGACCCTCAGGTGGAGTCGGGAGAATCGCGCTCCAAAAGCCGCCTCGGCAAGACCGACAAATCCATCTTGATCGGCCCTGAGCCGGTGACGACCGATGGCAACCGTTTCGTTTCCCCAGGTTTGGACCACCGTCACCGATACTCGGGCAGCCTTGCCGGCAAAGACCTCGAACTCCGGAAGCACAAGCGCATCGAGGCCATCGGGTGAGCGTTGCTCCACCACGACCTCGAGTGCCGAAGCCTCGCCTCCGATCACCACAAGGCGCGGAATTGACACGGCCCCGGGTGTCGCAATCTCCGTCGAAACGAAAACCGGTTGGGCGACAATCTCACCGGCGGCCGCCTGCACAACCACTCCCGAACCTCCGAAGGCACCGGCGGCGGCAGCGAACTTGTCGACCGCTCCGACCGGTTGGTACGAGAGAAGCTCGGCACCGGCGAATTCGCTGACGTTGCTCCCCGTAACACCGGATACATGACCATCGACGATGTCGGCCCGACCGGCTGTTGCCCCCAGCGCCGACTCGTATGCGCTGGGGCTCGGGTCGGCTCCGGGGCTTTCCGGAATCGAGAGTTCGGGCAGCCGCTCGGGAACCTCTACGTAACGCCAATCCTCTTGCGTCGGACTTGGCATAGGGAGTGTCTCGAAGGCGGCGAATGCAGCAACCGCCGCGTCCCGCAGCGGGGCTGGAAGGTCCGCCGTAAGGCGCTCATGAGTTTTTCGATCGAGTGCGAGCAATTTGCAGGATTCCGTTGTCAGGCCGGGACTCTATTGAGGGGGATGCGGCTATCCAATATTGATTTCCTCCCTGACCCGCGAGAAGACTGCGTCAAGCATCTCCTCGGTAAGGCGACCGGTAAACGTGTTTTGTTGACTTGGGTGATACGAGGCAATCAGCAACGGTCCCCCCGTGATCGATTCGACCGAATGCCCGAACCTGGGCCGCGGCCGCAGCACAGAGGTTCCACCGGCCGCAAGCAGACGATGCACCACTCCCCAAGCAAAACCACCAAGACATACGACGACCCGGGTCCGATCGAGCAGGCTCAGTTCGGCTTCGAGCCAGGGCAAGCAGTTGTCGCGTTCCGCCGTCGATGGCTTGTTGTCCGGCGGAGCACATCGCACCGGCGCTGTAACCCAGGCATCGTTCAGGCGTAGCCCGTCGTCGATTCCGACAGAGGTTGGCTGAGACGCAAAACCAGCTCGGTGAAGAGCTCGATACAGCCAGTCTCCGGAGCGGTCACCCGTAAACATGCGACCGGTCCGGTTCGCCCCATGGGCAGCCGGCGCCAACCCGACGACGACGAGTCGCGCCGCTGGATCGCCAAAGCCGGGAACCGGTCTACCCCAGTACGTCTCGTCGGCATAGGCAGCCCGCTTTTCTCGGGCAACGAGTTGGCGCCAAGCCACCAGCCGGGGACAACGGGTGCAGCCGATTACATCCGACTGGAGTACCTCGAGTTGAGTCACCCGGGCACCCTAGGACGCGCCGCCATCTGCCGTCACCACCTGTGGAGTGATCGGCCACGTACATGTGGATAAGTCCTCGCTGGCGATCCTCGCACCGACGTTTATCCCCTGCCTGCAAGGGGTTTCGCTGATCGGGTTTTTCCACAGGGGCTGTGGATTCTCTTTGCGGAGCACCCGATGCGAGTGATACGGTGCTCGCCCGTCAGCCGGGCAGAAAGGGAGTGCGAGGTTGGTAAAGAGACTGCGAGACACTCCCCCGCTGTCCGACAGCGTCGGTCTCTACCTCGACTCGGTAGCTGCGCATGAGCTGCTCACGGCCGAGGACGAAGTCCGTCTTGCCCGAGCCATGGAACTCGGGCGCAAGGCACAACGAAAGATCGACGACGGTGCCAAGCTCACTCGTACCGAACGGGCCAAGGTCTTCAGGGCGATTCACCAGGCGGACGAGGCCAAATCCGAGTTCATCCGCTCCAACCTCCGTCTCGTCATCTCGATAGCAAAGCGCTACTCGGGCCACGGTCTCGATCTTCTCGACCTCGTACAAGAGGGCAACCTGGGCCTCATTAGGGCCGTGGAGAAGTTCGACTGGCGCAAAGGCTTCAAGTTCTCCACCTATGCAACCTGGTGGATTCGACAGGCGATCACCCGCGGCCTGGGTAATCAGGGCCGGACGATTCGCCTCCCCGTCCACATGGTCGATGTTGTTCGCACCGTCCAGGAAACCTCGGTCACCTTGCGCGAAAAGCTCCGCCGCCGTCCGACGTTCGAAGAAATCGCCCACGCCAGCGGGCTCGACTTGGAACGTGTGGAGCTGGCGCTGACCGCGCCCGGCGACACCGTGTCGCTCGACCGCCCCGTCGGATTCGAGGGGGATGCCCGACTCGGTGATTTCGTGGAGGATGCGGACGCCCAGGACCCATTCGAGGTCGCAGCAGAGGCATCGGCGCGACGTCACCTGGAGCAGGCGATGTGCATGCTCGATGAACGCGAGCGCGAAATCATGATGCTCAGATATGGCCTCGACGGCGCCAGCCCGCGAACGCTCTCCGACGTTGGAGCCCGGTTCGATCTCACCAGGGAGCGGATTCGCCAGATCGAGGGCCGCGCCCTCGCCAAACTGCGCCATCCCTCTTGCGGTTTCGATCTGGAGTCACTGCTTTAGAAAGCGGTACTCAGTCGAAGAGTCGACGTCCACTTGCGCCACCGGCGCGTGATCAGACGTCGAAGAGGCGAGGCGCCATCCCTTCGATTCCCCGCAAGTGGTCATAGTCGACCTCCGCACAGCCGATGCCCCGATCCGCGGCAAGGGTCCTTGCCTGTGGAGTGATCGATTGGGCTGCGAGAATCCCGCGTACCGGCGCCAGAGTTGAGTCCTTGTTGAGGAATTCGAGATAGCGGGCCAACTGCTCGACACCGGCGATCTCTCCCTTCCTCTTGATTTCGACCGCGACCACCTGCCCGTCACCGTCCTTGCAGAGGAGATCCACTGGTCCCAAATCGGTCATGTACTCACGCTCGAGCATCTCGAGTCCGTCTTCGATCGCCCAGGGCCGCTCAGCCAGAACCTTCTGCAGATTCTTCTCGACCCCGTCCTTGGATAGACCCGGATCCTCACCGAGTTCGTGCGAGCCATCGGCCAGCACCTCCTCGATGTTGATCGTGAGCGTCTCCCCCTTGGTGTTGGTGACCACCCACTTGTCATCGGATTCGACGAGATGGTTCGGGGCGTTCATCCAATTGAGCGGCTTGTAGGCCCCTCCATCAGCGTGGATCGCAACGCATCCGTCCGCCTTGACCATGAGGAGTCTGATCGCCGAGGGGAGATGGGACGAAAGCCTCCCGGCATAGTCGACCGAGCAGCGAGCCACGACGAGACGCATGAGCGGCGAGCGTAGTCAGATCGGCGCTACCGTCCCGCTCGTGACCATCGATGTAGCCGTAATCCCCTGCGCCGGAGCCGGGACCCGGATGCGTCCTGCAACCAGGATCGTGCCCAAACCGCTGATACCGGTGATTGATCGCCCGGTGATCCAGTACGTCGTGGAAGAGGCAGTAGCCGCCGGGATCACTGAGATCGTATTGGTGGTCGACGAGCGACCAGGGGACCCTGTCATGGCTCACTTCACTAAAGGTGATCCCGTCCCCGGCCTTGAGAAAGTCACCTTTACCCGAGCGCTGCAAGATGCTCCACGGGGCCTAGGCGATGCCGTGCTGTGTGCCGCCGATGCGGTCGGAGATCGGCCTTTTCTCTGCATGCTTTCCGACATGTTCCCCCGACCCGGTCGTTCGTACGCCACTCGACTGGTGCAGTCCTTTGACGGCCGCGCGGTGCTCGCCGTCCAGCCCATGCCGGACGAGTACCTCGTCCGCTGGGGATTCGTTGCCACGGCAGGCGAAGCCGACAACGGCGTCGTCGAGGTAACCGGTGCCGTCGAGAAGCCGGGACCAGACTCGCCATCGAATCTCGGACTCCCCGGGCGATACGTCTTTACTCCAGAGATCTTCCAGCTGCTGGCGTCGCAGCAGGCTGGCCACGGCGGCGAGATTCAACTCACCGACGCCATCGACACTCTGGCTCGCCGCGACGGTGCCACCGGCGTAGTCGTCGGAGACGATCTCTTCGACACCGGTATTCCCTCAGGACTTCTCGAGGCAACCGCAGCCGTCGGATTGGCGAGGCCGGATCTGGCCGATCAGTTCCGTGCAGCTCTGGATCGATTGCTCGAATGAGTGGCCCGTAGAGCTGCAACATCCCGAAACGGTCGGAGGTAGCGTCCCGACGTGGTCAGCATCAGGCAATACGAGTTCGGTGATCTCCAGGCGTGTCGAGATCTCTGGGTTGAACTGACCATCCACCACCGCAGGATCTACGGCGTCGACTCGATCGGGGGCGAAGACCCGGGGAGTCAGTTCGACGAACACTTGACGGCGATTGGGCCTGGTCGGCTGTGGGTGGCCGAAGACGAGGGCCGGGTGGTCGGCTTGACCGGACTCATCGTCGACGGCACCTCGGGCGAGGTCGAACCGGTGATAGTGGCAGACGGCGAGCGTGGTGCCGGGATCGGTGGATCGCTAGTCGACAGAGTGATAGCGGAGGCCAGGAAGGTGGGCGTCCAAATGCTGTCGGTGCGGCCGGTGGGCCGCAACAGCACTGCGATTCGATTCTTCCGCGACGCCGGCTTCGATGTGCTCGGCCACGTTGAGGCCTTTATGGACCTGAGCGGCGAAAGGGAGTGGATCGAAGGCGAGACACTCGCCGATCGCGAGTTTCTTGTGTGAGTAGCCACCCGTTACCCGTGGAGCCCCCCACCAAAGGCCTACGGCTTTTGACTCCCCCCAAAGGGGAGAGTGATCTTTAGAAAGACGCAGGACTGACGACTGATGACGGGAGACAGCGTCGGCGCTAGCCGACGCTCCCCTCCATCTGCAGCTCGATCAGACGGTTTAGCTCCACCGCGTATTCCATCGGCAATTCCTTGACGATCGGCTCGATAAACCCGGCGACAATCATCGCCGTTGCCTCTTCCTCGGAGAGCCCTCGACTCATGAGATAGAACAACTGATCATCGCCGACCTTGGAGATGGTGGCCTCGTGGCCGATCTGAGCGTTCGACTCCTCGATCTCCATATAGGGATAGGTGTCGGAGCGGCTGTCCTCATCCAGGATGAGGGCATCGCAGCGGACGAAGGACTTGACATTTTCTGCGCCGTTCTCGACCCGGATCAGACCGCGGTATCCGGCGCGTCCCCCGTCCTTGGAGATCGACTTGGAAGTGATCAGCGACGTCGTGTTGGGAGCCGCATGGACGATCTTGGCTCCGGCGTCTTGGTGCTGGCCCTCACCGGCAAACGCGATGGACAGCACTTCGCCGTGGGCGCCTTCTTCCATGAGCCACACGGCCGGATACTTCATCGTCAACTTCGAACCGAGGTTTCCGTCCACCCACTCCATCGTGGCGTTGCGATAGGCAGCGGCCCTCTTGGTGACAAGGTTGTAGACGTTGTTCGACCAGTTCTGGATGGTCGTGTAGCGACAGCGACCGCCTTCCTTTACGACGATCTCGACGACGGCAGAGTGAAGCGAATCGCTCGAGTAGGTCGGCGCCGAGCATCCCTCGACGTAGTGCACGTACGCACCCTCGTCGACGATGATCAACGTCCTCTCGAACTGACCCATGTTCTCGGCGTTGATCCGGAAGTACGCCTGCAACGGTTGATCCACATGGACGCCCGGCGGCACATAAATGAAGGACCCGCCCGACCAAACCGCTGAGTTGAGTGCAGCAAACTTGTTGTCGTTCGGCGGAATGATCGTCCCGAAATACTCCTGCACGATCTCGGGGTATTCGCGCACCGCGGTGTCCATGTCGCAGAACAGGACTCCCAACTCTTCGAGATCCTCACGATTGCGGTGGTATACGACCTCGGACTCGTATTGGGCGGTGACCCCGGCCAGATACTTGCGTTCGGCCTCAGGAATGCCCAGCTTCTCGTAGGTCTCCTTTATCGAATCGGGGACCATGTCCCAATCCTTGGCCTGACCTTCGGTCGGCTTGATGTAGTAGTAGATGTCGTCGAAATCGATGTCGTTCAGCGAACCGCCACCGCCCCATGTGGGCACCGGCTTGCGAAGGAACCTCTTGTAGGCCTTGAGCCGGAACTCGAGCATCCACTCCGGCTCTTTCTTCATCGAGGATATCTCGCGGAGAATCTCCTCGTTCAGGCCCTTTTTTGGCTTGAAGACGTATTCGTCTTCGCTGTCATGCCAGCCAAGTTGATACTTGCCGAGATCAATGTCGACTGTGGCCATTGGGACGCTCCGATGGAACTCGTAGGGCAGCGATTGTATGAGCCTCATGGCCACTACCACGGGAAACTCAAGAAAATGCGCTGAGGAGAAGCCTTAAAGCGGAAGGCGCCGGACCGGGATGGGGGAGTGGGGGAAGACCGACCCGTGTCCGGCACCTCCGCTATGAGTATTACAACACGGTTTGAGCGCTATGCGTTCCTTCTTTTTCGGTTTTGACACCCCCATCTGGCCGGCAAAGCAGCGGGGTCGTAGGCTCACCAGGTGCCCGTCATCGTCATCGGAGCCGACACCACACTCGGCGAAAGCGTCATCCACGAGCTGCGTCACCACGATCGCGACATCCGCGCCTTTGTTTCCGACCCTGCCGTGGCCGCAGACCTGCGCAACCATGGGATAAAGGTCGCCTTGGGTGATGTGTCAGACGGTTCTCATGTCGGGGCCGCAGCCGCGGGCTGCTTCTCGGCGATAGTCATTCCTGAGGCTGCACTGGATGACCGCTTACGCTCGTTTGCTGACTCCCCCGAGGCAACGATCTCGACCTGGGCGTCGGCCCTCGACGAGGCGTCGATTTCGCGGCTCATCTCATTCGAAGACAGTCGCATTCCCGGGGTTTCCAAGCGGTTCGCCGACCTGACCGTCGAGATCATGGTCATCCTCACCGAGGGTCGCTCCCCTGCCGACATCGCCATCGAGGTGGCCAGGGCCGACGACCTCGATTCGATCACAGAAGTTTGACCTAGGGTCATCACCCTGGTTGAGTGACCGCCGAGAACCCCGGTTCTCATCCGATCCCCTACCGGGAGTACGCCGCAACGTGGCAAAGCAAGATGATGTAGTGAGGGTTCAGGGCACCGTGATGGAGACCCTTCCCAACGCCATGTTCAAGGTCGAGATCGAGGGCGGTATGGAAGTCCTCGCTCGGGCTTCGGGCAAGATGCGCCGCGGACGCTACATCCGGATTCTTCCCGGCGACAAAGTAGATCTCGATCTTTCGGTGTACGACCCGAGTCGTGGTCGCATCGTCTGGCGATACAAGAACTGACCCGGGTCAGCTACCCGGACAAGGCGGCAGCGGTACATGGCTGAGTGAGTCGTCGAATCTCGTCTGAAGCTCGCGACGGGTGGCGCAGAAGTCCGAAAAGAGCCGCTGGTCTTTCGCAGAGGCCTCCGGCCCTGGAGCATCCCACGGCGCTGTAACCGAACCACCCAACATCCTGATCTGGGCGACCAGGATCTCGCCCAAGACGTTTCTGCGGAGCTTGGCGGCAGTCAGCGGAGGATCACCGGGCCCAAACAAGGGGGCCAAACGACGAGCCTCCGCTTCGGCAAGAGCTTGTTGTGCGGCCTCGATCTTCGCCGGATCCCCGTCGAGTGTCGCCAGGGCAACTTCGAACGCCCTGAGTCCGGTGTCGTTTGGACGAAGGACGATGGCCTCGTCGAGGTGTCGCCGGTCGCCGGTGGCAAGGAATGTGTCGGCAGCTACTCGCGCTCGCTTATCGATTTCGACTTCGACGAGCATCTCGCCGATCTTCCTGGTCTCCGGGTCATCGGACGCCGAAAACAACACGATGTCGAAGGCTGCGCCTATGTCGTCGGCGCAGCCGGTCAGCACAAACATCATCGCGATGATCAGGCCAAGGAGGTGGTGCCGGTTCATCAGCCGCGCTCCAGTTGCACGGCGATACGATCGGACAAGTCGGCTCCGGAATCCACCGCATCCCTGAGATCGGCCACCAGAACGCTAAGCGTCATGACGAAAGGTCCTTCGTCGTCAAGCCCGTCGTGCTGGATGATGAGCCGATCCACACCAAACTCGGTGAGAACCGCAGAGGCCAGCAGCTGCGTCACAAATCCCTCGCCGCCATCATCGTCTTCGTCGAGTATCAGAGCAGTCGAGTCGGTGGTGCTCATCAGCACGAAGGCGGAAATCGATCCGGCCGGGTACACCACGATTTCCAGTCCGGAAAGGTCGAAACCGGAAGCGGTGAACTCGCTGATGAGCGACTCCGTCGCCAAGAAGTCAGGTCCCGGCAACCCGACGAACGGGTCACCCTCGGCATCGGCGATCGCCTGCTCGATGAGCGCGTCATCGAAATCGTAGGAGCCCAAGGGACCCGGGTCAGATACCGGTTGCTCGGTCGACTCGGTCCCGCCTCCCGGCGGTGTCTCCACGCTCTCGGTCGACGCCGAGCCAACGGCTGCAGAGGTGGACTGAGGGGCCCCGAAGACCGGGGCGTCGTTGCCCCCGCAGGCGGCCAGCAGCGTCACGCCTGCCAATGCAACCGTCATCATCATCCGACGCCGCAGAAGTTCTATTGGGTTCCTCCCCCAAAACGCGCCAATTGCTCCCCTGTAGACAATCTAGCCAGAGGGCCCGGCCGAGGCCGGGCAGTGCTCTTGGTGGTCTACGCTCGGTGAATGTCAATCGCCGAAGACCTGAACTCCCGGCGAGCCGAGCTGGAGATCGAACTGGAGCGGCTCACTCGCAAACCTGAAACCGGAGCGGCTGTGGCCTACGGAAAACGAATCGGCGACGGCACCGCCGAGGCGGTGGAACGTCTTTCCACCACGGCGGCAGCTCGTTCGATCTTCGCATCCATCGCATCCATAGATCGAGCCCTCGAGAAGGTGGCAGAGGGGAGCTACGGCATCTGTGACGGCTGCGGCACTCAGATTGGCGTTGCGCGTCTGGAGGCCCTACCGGCGACCGCTCGCTGTTTCGAATGCAGTGGGGCCGGATAGCCCGTCGGGAAGACGTCGAATCCCGTCTAGCGTTGCTCTATCGCAGCACAACAACCACCCGAATTCGATCAGGATCTCAGCTACGGCTTCAATGGAGCGATCGGCCTGGAGTTCACCGAAATCACCGCCGACCGGGTCGTGGCGGCACTGGACGTGACCACCAACCATCAACAGCCATACGGGCTGGTCCACGGCGGGATCTACTGTTCAATGATCGAGGCTGCCGCCTCGGTCGGGGCTGCCTTCTGGGCCATCCAACAAGGCTATGCCGGTGCCGTCGGCGTCTCCAACACCACCGATTTTCTGCGACCCATTCGTAGCGGACGACTGATCGTCGTGACCGAACCTATCCATCGGGGACGCCTCCAACAGCTATGGCAGGCCTCGGTCACCCAAGAGCCCGACGGCAAACTCGCGTCGCACGGCCAGGTTCGGATGCACAATCTCCACAATCCGGACGCTGTCGGAGGGTTGGCTCCCCAGGGAGGCTAAAACCCGATCAATCTCGCCCGACCGCTAAGTCGAGGCGAGATCGCCCAACGCCCGAGTGACGAATACCGACACCATCCATTTGCGGTAGCGCGAACCCATATCGGCGTTGTCCAGAGGTCGTATCGGCTTGGAGGCGAGAGCGGCGGCTTGAGCGATCACGTCCGGTTCGAGTCGATGCCCGATCAATGACGCCTCGGCCTCGGGGACACGAACCGGAGCCGGCGCCACAGCCCCCATCACGATCCGGGCATCGGTCACCACACCATCGTCGGCAGTCCGAACAGCCGCCGCCACGCCGAGGATGGGAAAGTCGATGGCCCCCCGGCGTCGTAGCTTGTGATAGGTGGCCCGAAGCCCGTCCGGTGGCCCGACCAGCAACTCGACCAAGACCTCATCAGAAGCCATCTCGATACGATCAATCCCGTCGGGTCGATAGAGATCACCTACCGCGATTTCTCTAGAACCAGTCGGCCCAACCAACCGAACCCGCGCATCGATGGCGATTGCGGCCGGGGCCAGGTCGGAGGAGGAGATCGCGACACATCCCTTGCCGCGAGGCGCCACCCAGCATGTGTCGCCGCCATCTTTGAGACACAAGCCTGAAGCGGTCCGCCAGGCCTCGCTCTGATTGATGTAATCGCACCGGGTGTCCACACACAGGTTGCCGCCGACCGTCGCCGCGTTACGAAGCTGAGGCGACGCCACCTCGGCCGCCGCTTGGGCCAAGACCGGAGGGGAATCGTCCGACGCCACCAGATCAACCAACAGCGTGGAGGCGCCAATCCGAACTCCCCCATCCGCCTCTACGGTGACTCCTGTCATCCCCGGCACGCCGCGCAGACCGATGACTGTCGCTGGGCGCACCTGACGCCGTTTCATGTTCGGGAATAGATCGGTCCCGCCGGCGACAATCGCCGCGCCTGGATGAGCGACCAGCAACTCGACAGCCTCTTCGACGGTGCCCGGCTCCAAGTACTCGAATGCAGGAAGCCGCGTCATGCGTCAAAACCCTCGGGAGGATCAACCTGGGTGAGTCGACCAAAGTCATGATCGGGAACCGAGGTCGGACCAAAGCGGCCGGAGCCTCCGCGAGCCATATCCCTTTGTGCCGCGACCACCTTGGCGGCTGTGATCGGGGTTTCGGTGATACGGACGCCGAGCGCATCATGGACCGCGTTCGCCAGCGCCGGAATCACCGGAAGTAGTGGACCCTGGCCGACCTCCTTCGCCCCAAACGGACCCTCAGGATCGTCTGTCTCGATCAGAATCGACTCGACCGGCGGCATCTCGACAAAGGTCGGCATCTTGTAGTCGAGCAAAGACGGTCCACGATGCAAGGCTCCGCGGAACGCCTGTTCTTCGAACAATGCCTCCCCCAACCCCATGTAGACGCTGCCTTCGATCTGGCCCTCGACGAGCAACGGGTTGATCGCCCTACCGACATCATGAGCCAACCAAACCTTTGTCACCGCCACCTCACCGGTCTCCAGATCGCAATCGACCTCGACCACTGCCGCCGAGTAGGAGTAGGCGGGAGAGATTCCGACCCCGGCCCCCCGATACGGCCCCGCCAGATCGGGGGCCCGATAGGCACCCGAGGCAGTCAGCGGGCCCTCCCGGCTGATGGCCGCTCGGACCGCATCGGCCCACAAAAGAGTCTTGGTCTCATCGTCCACAGCGCCGACCCGGCCCCCCTCAGCCACAACGACATCTCTCGCCAGGCCCAGCTCGTCTGCTACTGCCGTCACCACCCTGTCCCGGATTCGCTCGGCTGCCTCCTTGGCCGCATTCCCCGCCATGAACGTGACTCGGCTGGAGTAGGACCCGAGATCCACCGGTGTCAGATCGGTATCGGCGGTGACCATTGCCAAGTCGTCTGGTTCCAACCCGAGCACCTCCGCAACCATCATCGCCAGGATCGAGGTGGAGCCCTGACCGACGTCGGTTGCCATGGAGAACACCGTGACGCCTCCGCCCCGATCCACCTTGATGTCCACCTCGGACTGCGGCATGTCGTTCCAGTAGATGGGAAGACCGGCACCGGACATGTAAGCGCCCAATGCGAGCCCGATTCCCTTGCCTTCCGGAAGGGCACCATGCTTGGCGGAGTAACCAGACTGCTCGACCACTGCCTCCAGGCATTCGGCGATCCCGCAGCTCGTGATCCGCAGGTGGTTGACGGTGACCGAGAATGGTTCAACGAGATTGCGTCGCCTTATGGCCACCGGGTCGATTCCCAGATCGGCCGCCGCTTCATCTAGTTGACACTCGAGTGCAAACCGTGGCTGCGGAGTGCCATGACCCCGCTTCGGTCCACATGGTGGCTTGTTGGTAAACACCCGTACGCCTTCGAATTTGTAGTTGGGGATCTTGTACGTCGTTGTTTGCAGTGCTCCGGTGTACAGGAGTGAGGCCGCCCCATACGAGCCGTAGGCACCTCCATCGAGAAACGACTTGAAGTGCATCGCGGTGATCTGCCCATCGGCCTCGAACCCGGTCTTGACCCACATGAGCACCGGATGGCGCCCCCGATGGGCATAGAAGACCTGCTCGCGTGAAAGCACGATCTTGATCGGACGGCCTGTTTCCAACGCCAGCTTGGCGGAGACGATTTCGTGGCTAAAGGGGTCGGTCTTGCCCCCGAATCCACCACCCACCGGCGCGGCTATGACCCGGATCCGAGCTGCGGGCATCTCCAGCACTTTCTCCAGTGTGCGATGCAGATAGTGCGGCACCTGGGTTGACGACCACAGGGTCACCCGTCCGTCGGGTCCGGCGGTGGCCACAGCAGCATGCTGTTCCAGGGCAGCATGGGTGTTGCCCCCGAAGAAATAGACGTCCTCGCGCACCAGATGAGCACCCTCAAAGCCGGCCGCGACGTCGCCAAACTCAAGCGCCGCCCGGCGATGAACGTTGTCGCCTCCGGCCTCGTTATGGATACCGATACCGGTCTGCAACGCCTCGTCGATATTGGTTACGACATCGAGCGGCTCATATTCGACCTCGATAAGGCTGAGCGCTCGTTCGACCGTCTCGACGTCCACGGCGGCTACGGCCGCCACGGGTTCTCCGATGTAGCGAACCTTGTCTACGGCGAGTGCGTGCTCGTCCTGGCTGACCGGGAAGATTCCGTACGCAATCGGTAGATCAACTCCGGTGATAACGGCATGCACCCCGGGTACGGCGCGAGCAGCGGTGGTATCGATCCGGACGATCCGGGCGTGAGCCTCCGACGACTGCAGCATTCCCCCGACCAGCATCCCTGGAAGGTTGATATCGCCGGCGTATGTAGTCCTGCCGGTTACCTGATCGGTGGCGTCCACCCGAGGACCCCGACGCCCCACCACTGAGTACACCATGATCAGGCCTTCCCGGCGGCAAGACTCACCGCATCGAGAATCTTGTTATATCCGGTGCACCGACAGAGGTTGCCCGCCAGGGCCTGTCGAATCTCATCGCGGCTCGGGTTCGACTCGGAGTCGATCAGTGCCTTGGCCGCCATCAGCATCCCCGGCGTGCAATAGCCGCATTGGGCGGCACCTAGTTCGGCAAAGGCCGCTTGCAATGGATGGGGAACGTTCCCTTGGGCCAGACCCTCGACGGTGGTCACCTCGGTGCCCTCTGCGTGGAGCGCCAACGTCACACAGGACAACACCGCAATACCGTCGATGAGCACGGTGCAGGCCCCGCACTCACCAAGCTCGCATCCGTACTTGGTGCCGGTGAGCCCCAAATCCTCTCGCAGTACCTCGAGCAGGGTGCGGTTGGCGGCGGCAACCCGTTGCTGCGTCTCGCCGTTGACCGTAAGGGTGACAACGTTGTTGGAGATCGGGTCGCCGGACATCAGTTATCCGAACCAAGCCCAGCCGCAGGCAAGAAAGCTGTTCCCTCGGCGAGGCGCCGTGCGGTGCGGTCATATGAAGCGCGGTCCACTCTCCACCCGCCCTCGACGGGCGAAACCCCCACGCCGACAGACATCACGCCGCTGGTGTGTCCGATGCGCAGTGTGCCTTCATCTCGAAACTCTGCGACCTGAGCAACGGTGGTGCCGGGAATGCTGGCGGCAACGGCCGTACACGCTGCCGTGGCCCCCGGATACGCCTTGTGCAGCATCGGTGGCCTACCTCCGATGACTCGCGCCACCAGATCCACATCGCCCGCCGCCACCGCGATTTGTTTGCCAAAGCTGACGTAATCCTGGGGAGCCGCGACGGCAGCCGGTATCGGAGTCAAAGCATCCAGAGCCAAGTCGAGTCGCTGGGCCACCGCCTTCTTGACCGCCACGACGGCCGCCACATGATCGGAGGTGACTGCGTCGGGACCTTCGGTTCCCGTCAGACCAACCGCTTCTGCGTGGAAGAAGACACACAGACTGGCCAGATCAACGATCGACACCTCAACTTCCCCGATCTCGGTCTGAAGCAGATCAGAAGGATGACCGGTGGGAAGCAGGACTCCCGTCTCGCTGCCATAGGTACCACTGAGGTCGAGAGCGATCGGCGCTCCGGTGCCGGGGACGCCATCGATGGCAAAGTCACCGTCGACTGCTGCTCGACCATCCTGCACCTGGACCACCGCCCGGAAGATGCGCTCAGTATTGGTGTTAAAGATCCGCACTGTGGTCTCGGATCCCGCGGCTTCCACGAACGCCTCATTCACTGCATAAGCGCCCACGGCTGATGAGATGTTGCCGCACATGATGTCGTAATCGACAGATGGCTCAGAAACGCTCACCTGGGCAAACGTATAGTCGAGGTCGACGTCGGGACGAGATGGCGGATCGATGATGGCCAGCTTGCTCGTGAGGATATCCGCCCCACCCAGCCCGTCTATCTGCCGCGGATCGGGGCTGCCGAACAACCTCAGAATCATGCTGTCGCGAGAGGCTCCCGGCGCCGGCAAATCGGAGCCGCGCAAAAACACAGCCTTGGAGGTGCCCCCACGCATCAGGGTGAAGGGAAGCGAAACCTGTTCGCCGGTCACTTCACCAAGACCTGCACGGTGCAGGCTGCCCCTTCGATCCCGACGGCCTTGCCTCCGCGGCAATGAGCCAGGCCCACCTTGGCACCCTCGATCTGACGAGCACCGGCCTCACCTCGCAGCTGCCGCACCAGTTCCACGACTTGTGCCACGCCGGTGCCACCAAGCGGGTGCCCTTTGCCGAGCAGGCCACCACTCGGGTTGATGGGAAGTCGCCCCCCAATGTCGGCCTCACCTCTTTCCACCGCTCCCGGGTAGGTCCCTTGCTCGAATAACCCAAGTCCCTCCACCCGGAGTACCTCGGCGATGCTGAAGCAGTCATGGACTTCTGCGAAATCGACGTCATCTGGCCCGATTCCCGCCTTCTCGTAGGCAAGTTGGGCCGTCTTTTGGGTCAGTGGCTCAAAGGTCATCGATGTCGGATCCACCTCGACCGAACCGGTGAAGAGCGTCGACGCCGCCAGACGAATTGCCCGCCCATTACCGAGCTTCTTGGCTGCTCGATCGCTAACCAGCAACACGGCGGCCGCACCGTCGGTAACCGGTGAGCAGTCGTGGAGACGCAGCGGATCGGCGATCGGACGGGACTCGAGCACGTCCTCGATCGTGATCTCTTTGCGGAAATGTGCCAGTGGATTGGCGGCGGCGTTGCGCTTGTTCTTTACCGCGACCATGGCCAATTGGCGTCGAGTCATCCCGAATTCCTCCATGTACCGACGAGCCCGCATCGCGTAGATACCCGGCATCGTGGCTCCCACGGCCGCTTCTGGATCGCTGGGATCGGGCGTCAGTGCGCCGCGAAACTTGGTCGTCAGATGTTCGGTTCCCACCGCCATGACGACGTCGTGCTCGCCGGCTCTGATCGCCAGCGAGGCCTCGCGAATCGCCGTGGCGCCGCTGCTGCAGGCGTTCTCGACATTTGACAGGGGGATCCCGGCCAGGCCCACCTCAGCAAGGATGCGTTGTCCGGTGACCATGCCCTGGAAGACGTGACCGCAGTAGGCGGCTTCAATCATGCGAGGATCGATGCCGGCGTCGGCGACCGCCTCTCGGAAGGCATCAGAACCGAGCCCGGCGGCATCCCGATCGGGGTGCTTGCCAAACTTCGTCATTCCCACTCCGAGCACGTACACGCCGGTCATCAGGATCCTTCCGTGGGCCGGAATCTATACCCGGCCATCTCGTTGCCATCCTGGTCCAATCCGAACGGCTCCACAACCAACTCCATCTCCATCCCGATCTGATAGTCCTCGGGATCACGTCCCGTCAACTGTGTCATCACCCGGACCCCTTCGCTGAGGTCCACGTAGCCGAGGGCGTAAGGCACTTCGAAGTCGGGTGTGGATTGACGGACCACCGAGAACGTGTACAGCGTCGCCGTGGTCGAGAAGCGAACGGTCTCCAGGTCATCGCTCAGACATCCAGAACATGCCTGACGGATGGGAAAGAAGTGGGCGCCGCATTGGCCGCAGTGGCTTCCGACCAGGAATCCTTGGCCATCCGCCGTTACCTCGAACTCCACTGGACGAAACGATTGCCTAACCGTCTCAGGCTGCGTCGAAGTCACGATCGGGTCTCCCATCATCCGCTTTATCATCTGCCTGCCGACCGTTCGGTAGACTACTCTCTTGTCGACGGCTCGGCTCGGAAGACAGAGTCGAACGCATTTGAGGGGATGAACGAAGGAGACCGCCATGGCGGACAGTCCGGACCGGGATCGAGACCTTCTTCACGACTGGAATCTCATCGGCGAGGCGGACATCCCAACACCGGGAACGGTTGAGATCGACGATGAAACGCTTCGAGACGGTCTGCAGAGTCCATCCGTGCGCCAACCATCGCGACCCGAGAAGATTGAGATCATCCACGAGATCGCTGCCCTCGGAATTCGATTCGCCGACATCGGGTACCCGGGCGCCGGCGCCCAAATGCTCGAGGATGTGGTGGCCATCGCTCAGGAGATAGACCGAGCCGGCCTCGACATCGAAGCCAACTGCGCCGGTCGGACCCACTCCGCCGACATCCTCCCGATCGCCGAAGCACAACAGCGTGCAGGTTTTCCCATCGAGGCCTCGGTGTTCATCGGGTCCAGTCCCATCCGCCAGTACGTCGAGGGGTGGGACCTGGACTGGCTGCTCAAGACGACCGAGGAGGCCGTCCGCCTCGCCCGAGACAGCGACCTGACAGTGATGTTCGTGACCGAAGACACCACTCGAGCCCGTCCCGACGTGTTGGGCCCTCTTTACACGGCCGCCATCGAGGCCGGCGCCCGTCGGATCTGTCTCTCCGACACGGCCGGCCACGCCAGCCCATGGGGTGTCCGCCGCCTGGTGAGTTTTGCCAAGGAGGTGGTGGCCGACACCGGAGAGGATGTCAAGATCGATTACCACGGTCATCGCGATCGCCATCTGAGCGTGATCAACTCGCTGGCCGCACTCTCCGCCGGCGTGGACCGGGTCCACGGCTGTGCACTCGGCATCGGAGAACGGGTCGGCAACACGCCGATGGAACCCCTGCTGGTCAACCTCCGCTTGTTGGGCTGGATCGACAACGACCTCACAACCCTCCCCCGATACGCATCAGCGGTTTCAAGGGCCACTGATACCGAGATCCCGGCCAACACCCCGACCATCGGGAAAGACGCTTTCGAGACCAGTACCGGCGTCCACGCCGCTGCCGTTCTCAAGGCCATGCGCACTGGCGACGCCGAATTGGCAAACCGTATCTACAGCGGCGTGCCGGCAGACATGCTGGGACGCCAGCAGGTGATCACGGTGGGGCCAATGAGCGGCGAGGCAAACGTCATCGCCTGGTTGGAGAGCCGTGACATCGTGTGCACGCCGGAGATGATCAAGGACGTGCTCGCCGCCGCCAAGGAAACCGACCATGTCCTTTCCGGCGATGAAATTCGCTCCGCGCTCGGCATATGACCCATCTCGACGCCCCCCCGGGGTTGGAGACTGCCGAACGAATTCTCCATGAGGCAGCTGCTCTATTTCGCACCAAGAGCTTCAACGGCGCCAGCATGCAAGACCTGGCCACGGCGGTCGGCATCACCAAGTCGAGCCTCTACCACCACTACCCCAGCAAACAGGCTCTTCTTGCAGAGATAGTCGAGGTGACGATGAGCCGGGTGCCGCCACTGGTGGCGGAAATCGCTGCGCTGGACATCCCGGCGGCGAGTCGCCTGCATCGCGCCATTGCCCTGCACACTGCGGAGTCGATCCGGGAGCGGGACTACTTGGCCTGCTTCTCGGAGGAGAGTCGATACCTCTCCCCTGCCTTTATGGCACTCCACCGGGAGAAGAAGGATCGGTACGAAGCCCTCTTCCAGCAATTGATCGAAGACGGGATAGACAGCGGCGAATTCGTCGCCCAGGACCCATCACTGGCGGTGATGGCGGTGCTCGGCATGTGCGACGGGGCGATCCGCCGCTACCGGCCAGAAGACGGGTACTCCCCTGACGACATCGCAACCGCGTTCGCCAACGCCGCTATCCGCGGGCTCGGCGTCCACGATCTGGAGCAGATAGACGCCGGGGAGGCAGCACTTTGAGCCAGGCGCTTGCCGGGATACGGATCCTCGACCTCTCTCAGGGAGCGGCCGGTCCGACATGCGCGATGCACCTTGGGGACCTCGGAGCCGAGATAATCAAGATCGAACCACCCGGCGGTGAGTGGGGCCGCAGGTTGGGGCCGCCTTTCATCGCCGGTGCCGCGGCCGCCTACCTGGGGATGAACCGCAACAAGCGCAGCGTGGTGGTCGACCTCAAGGCCGACGGTGGGAGCGCGGTCGTGCTGCGCCTGGGCCAAGGCAGCGACGTCGCACTGGAGAGCTTTCGCCCCGGGGTCGCCGATCGACTTGGGATCGGGTACGAAGCCATGGCACGACAAAACCCGGGTCTCGTCTACGCCGCCATCTCGGCGTTTGGTCAGGAGGGCCCGTGGCGAGACCGCCCCGGCGTCGACGGCGTTGCTCAGGCGATGGGCGGCATCATGAGCGTTACCGGCACCGAGGATGCCGGACCGGTAAAAGTGGGGGTACCGGCGGCCGACATGGCAGGTGGGGCCTTTATGACTCAGGCGATCTTGGCGGCGCTGTTTCACCGTGAGCGATCCGGCAAGGGACAACGGGTGGATGTTTCGCTGTTGGACGCCCTACTCGCCTTCCAAGTCGTCCCACTCTCGATGTATCTGGCCAGCGGAGAGACCCCCACAAGATTGGGGAGCGCCGCGCCGTACGCCGCCCCCAACGAGGCATACGCCACCGCCGATGGTTACGTGATGGTGGCCGCATATACCGCCAAGCGGTGGCCGGCGTTGTGCGCGGTTCTCGGTCAGCCGGACCTCGCCACCGACTCCCGATTCGACAACAATGCGAATCGGGTCAGCGCCCGAGCAGAACTCAACGAGGTGCTGGCGCCGGTGTTCGCCACTCGCACCACCACTCAGTGGATCGATGCTCTCGAGGCCGCCGACATCCTGTGTGGGCCCATCCTGTCCTATCCCGAGTTGTTGAGTTCCGAACACGTCGACTCGGGTGGAATGATCGTCTCTGTGGATCATCCGGCAACCGGCACAGTTCGCTCACCGCGCATCCCAGCGCGACTCGCCGAACACGACAAGGTCCCGAATCGGTCGGCACCTCCGATCGCCGGTGAGCACACGGTCGAAGTTCTGACCGAACACGGTTTTAGCAATGACGAAGTGGAAGATCTGATCGGCCGGGGCGTGGTATCCGGCCCGGAGGGATAGGAGCCCAAGTGGAGACACCCGAAGAGTTGGTGTTGTTCGAACGTGATGGAGCGGTAGCGGTGATGACGCTCAATCGGCCCCAGGCACTCAATGCGATGACCACCGACATGCTGCACACGATGGCTCGCTTGCTGGACGAGATCGAAGCCGACGCCGGCATCCGAGCATTGGTGCTGGCGGCAGCGGGCGAGAAGGCATTCTGCGTAGGTGCCGACCTGAAGAGCAGGGCAGCCGAATACGACGCCGGCACAGTGCATGACCCACTCGGCATTCTGGTGCGATCGGTATTCAGCCGCTTCGAAAACCTCAACATCCCGGTGATCGTCGCCCTCCAGGGCTACGCCCTAGGCGGTGGCTTGGAAATGGCGCTGGCATGCGACATCCGGATTGCGGCCGAGGGTGCCCAGCTCGGCTTTCCCGAGGCCAAGGTCGGCAGCCTGCCCGGTGCCGGCGGCACCCAGCGCCTCACCAGGCTGGTCGGTCCCGGCTATGCCAAGGAGATGATGTTTACCGCAGAGCGGTACCCGGCGGCCGAGGCTCACCGAATGGGGCTCGTCAACCGCGTCGTGCCCGACGCCGACCTGCTGTCCGAGGCGAAGGCCTTGGCCGGTGGGATCGCCGCCAAAGCTCCGCTGTCGCTCGATCGGATCAAGGTGTTGATCAACCGCGCCACCGACACCGACATCGAATCCGGCCTCGACTTCGAGTCGACCAGCCATGCGGTACTACGGGCCAGCAAAGATCGCCAAGAGGGCATTCAGGCATTCGTCGACAAAAGAGACCCCGAGTTCCGGGGTGTCTGAGGAGGTTGTAGTGAACGTCAAAGATCGGATTGCAGTCGTAACCGGTGCCGGGCAAGGCATCGGAGCGGGTATCGCCCAGGTCCTGGGCGCCGCCGGGGCCAAGGTCGTCGTCAACGACCTTATCGAGGAGCGGGTTCAGGAATCGGTTGCCGCGCTGCAAACAGACGGCATCGATGCCATGGGCGTCGCCTCAGACGTCGGCACGGCCGATGGAGCGGAGGCGCTGATCGCTGGAGCAGTCGATGCCCACGGCCGCATCGATATCCTGGTCAACAACGCCGGGATCGCCCGCGATGGCTGGCTGGCCAAGATGAGCGAGGAGAACTGGGATGAGGTGTTGCGGGTCAACACCAAGTCGCAGTTCCTCACCTGCCGCGCCGCAGCACCTCACATGATGGAGCAGAATCACGGGCGCATCGTCAACATCTCGTCCCGGGCGTGGCTCGGAGGCCCCGGCCAAGCCAACTACGCCGCCTCCAAAGGTGCAGTGATCAGCCTGACCCGGACGCTCGCCCTGGAGATGGCCAGGTTTCAAATCACAGCCAACTGCATCGCCCCGGCGCTGGTCGACACTCCCCTGTTCCAAAGCCTCGACGACGAGGTCAAAGAACGTCTCGTCAAGACCATCCCGCTCAAGCGGGTCGGTACCCCTGAGGACATTGGCAACGCGGTGCTGTATCTGTCTTCGGATGAGGCGTCCTACGTGACCGGTCAGGTGCTGTACGTTTGCGGTGGGCGCAGCATTGGCGCCGGATGAGAAACGAGGGGGCATGAGTTCGACACTGGCCGAAAAGATCATGGCGAGAGCGACCGGACGCGAGTCCGTGTCGGCCGGCGAATTCGTCGTGGCCGATATCGACTTGGCCATGGTTCACGACATCTTTGCCGCCTCGGTCTTCGACAAGCTCGCCGAATTGGGCAGAGGCGAAGTATTTGACGCCGACAAGGCGGTAGTTGTCGTCGACCACCTGGTCCCAGCTCCGTCGCCGGAAGCTGCTGCGCTCCACCAGAGCATTCGGCGACACGTCGCCCGCCTCGGCATTGACGCCTTTTACGATGCCGGCGAGGGCATCAGCCACCAGCTGCTGCCCGAGCAGGGCCACATCCGGCCCGGCATGTTGGCGGTGGGATCCGACTCCCACACCACGACCTACGGAGCTCTGGCGGCTGCTGCCACCGGGATCGGGACGTCAGAGATGGTCTACGTAATGGCCACAGGGCGCCTCTGGTTCCGAGTCCCCGAAACGATCCGATACGAGTTGAGTGGATCACTGGCTCCCGGTGTTTCCTGGAAGGACGTCATCCTGTATCTTGCCGGTCGCTTTGGCTCCGATAGTGCCCAATATCGGGCGATGGAGTTCGGTGGACCGGCAGTCGCCGAAGCCAACATGTCGAGTCGGCTGACAGTCGCCAACATGGGCGTTGAAATGGGCGCCAAGTTTGCGCTGTTCCCATCCGACGAAGTGACCGCCGACTACCTCGCCGAGCGAGGCGTTGACGGGGTCGCACCATTGGCGGCCGACCCGGACGCGTCGTACGAGTCTGTACATGAGCTCGACCTGTCCGACCTGGCACCCCAGGTGGCCATGCCCAACCAGGTGGACAACGTGGAACCGGTTGACGCTCTCGGCGAAATCACCATCGATCAGGCCTTTATCGGGTCCTGCACCAACGGCCGTATAGAGGATCTGCGCGCCGCCGCCGCCATCCTCGACGGTCGAAAGATCGCGCCGGGCGTGCGCTTGCTGGTGGCACCAGCCTCGCGAACGGTCCTCGCCCAGGCAGTAGAGGAGGGCATCGTCGCCACACTGATTGACGCCGGCGCCTCGGTACTCCCCTCCGGATGTGGCCCATGTTTCGGCGGGCACGGTGGGCTGCTCGCTCCGGGAGAGCGGTGCATCGGAACCCACAACCGCAACTTCATCGGCCGCATGGGGAGTCCCCAGGCCGAGATCTACCTCGGATCACCTGAAACGGTTGCCGCCTCGGCGATCGCAGGCCGCATCGCCGACCCGAGGAAGGAAGCAGTCAATGTCTGATGCCGACACGATCATGCGGGGTAGGGCCTGGAAGTTCGACCACGACATCAGCACCGATCTGCTCTCCCCGGGCACCTACGCAGTCGATCCGGTTGAAGTCCGCAAGCTGCACACGCTCGAGTCCATCAGCCCTGCCTTCGCATCCGAGGTCGCGCCCGGAGATGTGGTGATCGCCGGGAGGAACTTCGGATGTGGGTCGAGCCGAGAGACGGCAGCGGAGAACCTCAAGGCGCTAGGCGTCGCGTGCGTCACCGCCGAATCGTTGTCGCGTCTGTTCATGCGCAACGCGGTCGCCATCGGACTCCCGGTACTCATCTGTGCCGGAGTCCATGAGGCGTTCGCCGACGGTGACGAGGTGGCGATCGATCTGGCGGCGGGCACCATCACTTCTGGAGATGGTGAGCGCACGCTCCAAGGTGAAGCGCTTCCAACCGAAATGCGAGACATCCTGGACGCAGGAGGAATCCTGGCCCTGCTCGACTCTCAGACTGCGGGGTAGCGACCTCGCAGCGACTCAGCCAATCCTTCGAGCTCCTCCAGCGTCCTGCCTTCGAAGCGGCGGGCACACACCTCGTCGTACCGCGAGCACAGTTCCTTGCAGTCGGGTCCAACGACCATTCCGTCGGCCATCTCGAAGAGGATCCCGTCCTCCTTGGCAATGTGCGCTCGAATCAGCTCGATGTACCCCCGGCCGGCGTCGGCAAACTCGGCGCCACCACCGCCGTCGCCGTTCTGCAGCGCCTCGGCCATGCGTCGCACGAACTCACGTCCGACACGGTGCTCCTCGAGCATCACCGCGATCGGCCCGACGTCGACGGGCATCCCCTGGTCCGCCAGCGCGGGGAACAACAGGTCCTCTTCCTTTCCGTGATGACAGGCGTCGGCAAAGAGTCTGAAGAACGCCACACTGTCACCGAGAGCGTCCGAGTCGCTGCCGCCGTCGTCGATAGCCCGCTCCAGCACGGAGGCCACTTCGAGGATGAGTTGATGCTCGGCTCGGAGTACTGCAGTTGCTGTGTCGTCCATCCCACCACGGTACTCCGCGGTGATCCGGGCGTCGGATCAGAGACCGGGTGTGCCTGCGAGCATGGACCGAGCGTCCAAAGGAGCAGTGGCTGAGATGACGACCGATCGCTATTCGTGGAGTCTGGCCGAACCCGGCAAGGCTCTGGAGCGGACCGAGAGCGCCGGACGGCAACCCGAAGCGGCTGAGGTTCTGATCGAAGTCGCCGGCTGTGGCGTATGCCACACGGACCTCGGTTACGCCGACGGCCATGTTTCTACCCGGGCCCCTCTGCCACTGGTGCTGGGTCACGAGATCGTCGGCACCGTGGTCGAGGTTGGTCCCGACGCCAGCGAGTGGATGGGAATGCCCGTGCTGGTTCCCGCCGTCATTCCCTGCGGCGCGTGCGACCACTGTGCGGCAGGCCGCGGCAATGTCTGTCAACGCCAGCTGATGCCCGGCAATGATCTGGACGGCGGCTTTGCCACCCACGTCACGGTGCCGTCGATGGGGTTGACGGCGATCGAGTCGCTCCCCGCCGGCTACGAGTTGGCCGATTTTGCCGTCGTGGCGGATGCAGTGACCACCCCACTGCAAGCGGTACGGCGGGCTGCGGTGTCCGAGGGAGATCTTGCGGTCGTAGTCGGCACAGGCGGCGTCGGTACCTATGCGGTTCAGATCGCCGCCGCCGCCGGAGCAACCGTCGTCGCTGTCGATATCGACGACTCCCGACTCACTCCCCTACATGATCACGGTGCTGCTGCCACGGTCAACTCGATGGGGATGACACCACGCCAGGCGAGGGATGCGGTGCGTGATCATGCCCAAGACCTCGGCGCCCCCGCCACCGGATGGAAGATCTTCGAGTGCTCGGGCAGTGTTCCGGGTCAAGAGACGGCATTCGGCATGCTGGGACCAGCCGGGACGCTGGCGGTCGTCGGCTTCACAATGGACAAGGTTTCGGTACGTCTCTCCAACCTGATGGCCTTTGACGCCGATGCCTTCGGGTCATGGGGTTGTCCGCCACAGCGCTATCCCGAGGCCGTTGGACTCGTCACCTCCGGGCTGGTAGATCTGCTCCCCTTTACCCGCAAGATCCCAATGACCGAGGTCGAGTCGGCGCTGGCAGCAGCCCGCGACGGCTCCGACCCTCGCCGTTCGATTCTCATCCCATGAAAGGAAATCAGCAGATGGAGTTCAAGAACCACGATCTGGTCCCGGACCGCGAACTCACGGAGGTCCTCTACGAGGAGAAGCCGGTGGTCGATAGCTCCGGCGACCCAGTCGAGGGACTGCACGCGGTGTGGATCACCCTCGACAACCCCGCTCAGCTCAATTCCTATACGACGGAGACGGTAAAGGAAACGATCATCGCGTTTCGCCGCGCTTCGGTTGATAGAGCGGCCGTTGCCGTGGTGTTTACCGGCTCCGGCGACCGCGCCTTCTGCACCGGAGGCAACACCGAGGAGTATTCGGAGTATTACGCCGGACGTCCCGGTGAGTACCGCCAGTACATGCGCCTCTTCAATGACATGGTCTCTGCGATCCTCACCTGCGACAAGCCTGTAATCAACCGGGTCAACGGGATGCGCATCGGCGGTGGCCAGGAGATCGGCATGGCATGCGACTTCACGGTCGCCAGCGACCTTGCCCGATTCGGCCAGGCTGGACCCAAGCACGGCTCGGCGCCTGATGGTGGCTCCACCGACTTTCTCCACCTGTACGTCGGCTTTGGCCAGGCCATGGCGTCCTGCGTGCTGTGCGAAGCGTGGGGCGCTCACGAAGCGCTACGCCTCGGCCTGATCAACGACATCTTCCCGGTGCTCAAGCTGGACGGTGACTTCATCCCCAACCCACTGGTGGTTACCGACCGCTACCTCGACGAATGGGGCCGAATCATCCACGGAACGTCCAAGCAAGGCGAGGACCTCGCCGCAGGCAAGGCCAAGCTCAAGGAAGGCGAGATCGACTTCTCCCGGCTCGACGCAGGGGTCGACGAGCTGGTGACGAAGATTCTCTACACCATGCCCGATTGCACGACCAAGACCGTCGAATCGATGCGGAAGAAGAAGCTGGAGCATTGGGACCAGAACAAGGAGACCAACCGCGCCTGGCTTTCGCTCAACATGATGACCGAGGCCAAAGCCGGATTCCAGGCCTTCCATCGCGGCGACCGCGAGGTGGGCCGCGAGGTGGACTTTGTCGATCTTCGCCTCCGCCTGGCGGCCGGCGAGACCTGGGGCGACGAGCTCATCGCAGCCGTTTCCCCCCAAAGCTGATGTCGCTGGTCAGCCACACAACCGCGGGCGGCGTCCACACGATCACACTGGACTCGCCGCCGGGAAACGTCATCGACATGGCGCTGTGCGCCGAGCTACGACCTGCCATCGCCGCAGCGGGTGCCGACGAACAAGCCAAGGTGCTGGTACTGCGGGGCGCCGGAAAGCACTTCTCTTTCGGTGCCAGCGTCGAAGAGCATCTGCCAGCAACCGCGGCTGAGATGTTGGAAGCGATCGGCGGCGTAGTGCGCGACCTGGTCGGGCTCCCCTACCCGACCGTGGCCGCCGTCGGGGGCCGCTGCCTCGGAGGGGGCCTGGAGTTGGCGCTGGCATGTGGCATCGTCCTTGCTGAGGATGATGCCGTCCTGGCCTGCCCTGAAATTCGCCTCGGGGTGTTCCCCCCGGCGGCGACCGCGCTACTAACGGGCCGTCTGGCCGAAGACGTACTGCTCACCGGCCGCGACCTCAGCGCCGCTGAGGCCCACCGGCTCGGGATCGTCAACGCCGTCTGCTCTTCGGGGTCACTGGATCAGGCGGTCACGGCCTTCGTGAACGAACACTTCATCCCGCGCTCGGCTGCCTCGTTGCGGGTAGCAACTCGGGCACTGCGAGAGCCCCGGCGCGAGGCATTGCTGGCCCGCCTCGACGCTGCCGAGCAGCTCTATCTGGACGAACTGGTGCCGCTCCACGACGGAGTAGAGGGCATCCAAGCATTCCTCGACAAGCGAGAACCAGAATGGAAGAACAGATGAGCGCCCGAGCACTTGTGAGCGGTGGAGCCGGTGGCATCGGTCGAGCAACGGTGGCGGCGCTGGCGCAAGCCGATCACATCGTTGCAGTTGCCGACATCACACAGGGTGATCCGCCACCGGGAGCAGTCGAACTATTTACCTCTGACCTGTCCGATCCCGCCGCTTGCGCGGCGGCGGTGTCCTCAACTGCCGAGGCCTTCGGTGGCCTCGACGTTTTGGTTCACGCTGCCGGGATCACCCGCGATGGCGTGTCGTGGAAGATGGAAGACGACGCCTGGAGGTCGGTGCTGGCAGTAAACCTGGATGCGGCCTTCTACCTCAGTAGAGCCGCAATCCCGGTAATGCGCCAGGGCGGTGGCGGTTCGATCGTGTTCGTGTCGTCGATCAACGGCGAGCGTGGCAAGTTCGGGCAATCCAACTACGCCGCCTCCAAAGCCGGCCTTCACGGGCTTGCCAAGTCGCTGGCCCGGGAACTGGGCCACTTCGGCATTCGAGTCAACGTTGTCGCCCCCGGCATGATCCGCACCGCGATGACGATGTCACTGCCGGAGGAGATCCAGGAGGCGGCCCGTCAGGACACCTCCCTGGGTCGCATCGGTGAGCCTGAAGACGTCGCCGACGTGATCGCCTTTCTCACATCAGACGGTGCCCGCCACATCACCGGGCAGGTGATCCGGGTCGACGGAGGCCAATACCTCTGAATCGTTCCTTCCCCTCAAGGTGATCTGTCGCGTTTAGT
>CAXMOL010000086.1:0-7237 GCA_964194935.1 uncultured Kiloniellaceae bacterium | reverse complement strand
GTCTGAGGAAGTCTGGAGTCTGGAGTCCTGAGTCCAGAGAAGAACTAACTCCCCCTTGAGTGTCGGGTTGCGCGAACGGTTCTGTTCTGAACACTCTCCCCTTTGGGGGGAGTCAGCAAGCGAAGCGAGCTGGTGGGGGGTATCCGGTGTTCGTTTCTATCGGGCCAGTACGTCTTGTGGTTAGTTCGCCGGGTCGGTGTGTGTCCGATAGGCAGCGCGATTGCCGTGACTTGGTGAGTCCCCCCACCAATCGGCCTGCAGCCGATTGACTCCCCCCAGAGGGGAGAGTGATCCAACCAACCAGAGGGGAGAGTGATCCAACCAACCAGAGGGGAGAGTGATCCAACCAACCAGAGGGGAGAGTGATCCGATCAACCGTCGGGCACTAAACGCGACAGATCACTCTTGAGGGGAAGTCAAAAACCGAATGCCTTGGTGGTGGTGGTGGGGGGTATTTCCGACTGACGACTGACGATTGACGACTGACGACTCCTGATGATCGTTCGCGAAACTGAGATGGGGGTCTAACCTCGGAGGCCTATGGCAACACGGAAGCCTGCCCGTGGCCGGGGCTCTGGGCGGAGCCGGGCGACCGGAAGTACCAAAACGAAATCGAAGGCGAAACCGCGTCGATCATTGCTGGCGGCGATGCGGGATCGAGTTCGGTCTGGATTTGGCCGAAACGCCGACGATGTATGGGGCATTGTCCTGATCGTTCTCGGTCTGATCGTCGCGCTGGCCTACTTCGGTCTGGCGGGTCCGGCAGGTGGTGGCATCATTGCCAGTCTTGAGCTGCTGTTCGGAGTGTGGGGCTATGCGATAGCGCCGGTTCTGATCGTCCTCGGGGGGCTACTGGTCGCGGCACGGCCCCGGACAGATTACGGGCGGATCGCCATGGGCTTCTTGATCACATTCCTCTCCTCGCTCGGCCTGTTCCACCTCATGACGGGTGCCGTCTCACTTGCCGATTCGATCGACCTCGTCAAGGACCGCGGTGGCGCGGTCGGGTCACTCGTGGCCTTCCCGCTGCGTCGGGTTGTCGGGTTCTGGGGAGCGTTCGTTGTCCTTGTTTCGTTTACGGCTCTGGGTGTTCTGCTGATGACCCGAACCACCGTTCGTGATGCCGGTCGGACATTGCTGCACGGCATCGGGTCCGGATGGAAGCGACTCAGAACGAGACCGGCGCGACGCCAGGCACCGATCGTCCAGGTGCGCCACCTCGATGAACCGGGAATCCGGTTGGTTCATTCACAGCCAGAACCCAAGCAATCTCCGACTCCGCCAAAGAAGGCGGTCACCCCGGCGGTCCCCGCTGCACCGACTCCCAGCCCGGCGCCCGGGTATCAACTTCCGCCCCCGGAGCTGCTCGGTCTTGGTGGTGGAGCCGGCCAAAGCAAGCGAGCTCTCGACGAAACCGCTCGCGAACTCGAAGACACGCTGGTCCAACATGGCGTGGATGCACGTCTCACCAGGATCGTTCCCGGACCGACGGTCACCAGGTATGAGATCGAGCTTGCGCCGGGCGTAAAGGTTGCCAGGGTGACCGGCCTATCGCATGACATCGCTTACGCATTGGCAACGCCTGATGTTCGGATCCTGGCGCCGATTCCCGGCAAGAGCGCCATCGGGGTGGAGGTGCCAAACAAGCGCCGACAGCTGATCACCCTTGGCGACATCCTGCGCACCCCGGAGGCCCAAGATGCCACTCATCCGCTCCAGGTCGCGCTCGGAATGGATATTTCGGGTACTCCGACGATGATCAATCTCTCGGAGTTGCCTCACGTCCTCATCGCCGGTGCGACCGGTGCCGGAAAGTCCTCGTGCATCAACGCCATCGTTACGTCGATCATGATGCGAACCACACCCGAGGAAGTGCGTCTCATCCTGGTCGATCCCAAGCGGGTCGAGTTGGGCCAGTACAACGAGATACCGCACCTGCTGACCCGGGTGATCACCAACCCCAAGAAGGCGGTGGATGCACTGCAGTGGGCCGTACGCGAGATGGATCGTCGCTACGACCTGCTGGCTGAGGCGGCGGTGCGCGACATCCTCGGCTATCACGACAAGTTTGACTCAGGACAGTTGGAAGACGATCGCTTCGACCGTTTCCCGTACATAGCCATCGTCGTCGACGAGCTAAACGACCTGATGATCGTGGCGGGTCGAGCAGTAGAGGATGCGATTGTGCGCATCGCCCAGATGGCACGAGCGGTGGGGATTCACCTCGTCCTGGCCACCCAGCGACCATCCGTTGATGTGATCACCGGGGTGATCAAGGCCAACGTTCCGTCGCGGATGGCCTTTTCGGTCGCCTCCCAGGCCGATAGCCGCGTGATCCTCGATTCTTCCGGGGCCGAGAAGCTCATCGGCCTGGGCGACATGATCGTGGTGACCGCCCGCGATCCGAAGCCAGAGCGGATCCAAGGGGCATGGGTGAGTGAGGAAGAGATCCATCGCGTCGTCGAGTGGGTGAAGAAGCAGAGAGACGCTCAGTATGAGAAGAACGTTTTCGAGGAGGCAGAGGCGAAAACCGCCGCTGACGATGAGTTCGAAGGAGAGGATCCTGACATCGTCCGGCAGGCGATCGATTTGGTGGTTCGCTCCCAGCTGGGCTCCACCTCGATGCTGCAGCGCAAGCTTCGCATCGGATTCGCCAGGGCTGGAAGAGTGATCGACATTCTCGAGCGCAGAGGCATCGTCGGGCCGTCCGAGGGATCCAAGGCCCGCACTGTGCTCATCGATCTGGACGATCTGGAGTCGATAAGCACCGAATAGAAGTCTCCGGTCTTCTGTCCTCGGTCCTCGGTTCTGCAAGAAGGCCATTGCTGATTGCTGATTGCTGATGACTGATGACTGGCGACTGACGACTGATTAGCCTCGCTCCCTCATGGAACCGATCCGACTGCTCGACGTCGACGGAGCCCTCCTCGGGGATGCTCCTGTGGATCTCGATGAGACTCGCCGCTTGTTTGTCGCGATGCTCAACGCACGTGCCTACGACACCAAGTGCACTTCGATGCAGGTGCAGGGCAGGCTGGCCACTTACGCCCCTTTCGAGGGTCAGGAGGCTGCCCAGATCGGCTCGGTCGCGGCGCTGCGAGCCGACGACTGGATGGTCGCGACCTACCGCGACGCTGCAGCCATGTGGTTCCAGGGTTATCCATGGCTCAATCTCTTCTTGGGTCGGATGGGTGACGAGCGCGGTGGGGACGCCCCGGCGGACGTAAACGTGCTGCCTCCATCGATAACTGTCGGCGCCCACATGATCCACGCGGTGGGTCTCGGCTGGGCTGAATCGATGCAGGGCTCCGATCGGATTGCCATCACCCTCTTTGGGGATGGGGCGACATCGGAGGGCGATTTCCATGAAGCGATGAACTTTGCCGGAGTGTTTGCTGCTCCAACAGTCTTTTTGTGTCAAAACAATGGTTTTGCGATCTCGATGCCACGAGAACGCCAGACGGCGGCCGAATTCCTGGCCGACAAGGCGATCGGGTACGGGATGCCGGGAGTGCTCGTCGACGGCAACGACCTGTTCGCCATGATCGATGTGACTCGCCGCGCCGTGGCTCGGGCACGCGCCGGCGAAGGCCCCACCTTTATCGAGGCGCTCACCTATCGGGTGGGCCCCCACACGACCACCGACGATGCGGCCCGGTACCGAGACGACGACATGGTGGACGAGTGGCGCCGGCGGGACCCCATCGACCGCGTCCGGTCGTATCTCAAGGGGTCCGACGCCTGGGAGGCCACTTGGGAGGCGGCGGAGGTCGAAGATGCCGCAGCCGAGATCGAGGAAGCCGTCGCTGCCGCCGAAGCTCTCGAACCGTTCGAGCCGGGTGCGATCTTTGATCGGATGTACTCCTCACCCACGCCCGCAATGGATCGACAACGTGCCGCCCAACGGCGAGATGACGCCGATGACTGAGATGAACGTCGCTCAGGCGATAAACGCTGCGCTGGATCAGGCACTTGGAGTCGACGAGCGAGTCGTTCTGTTCGGCGAGGATGTCGGCACCACAGGCGGGGTGTTTCGGGTGACCGACGGTCTCCAGGAGCGATTTGGCTCAGAACGGGTCATCGATGCGCCTGTTGCCGAGTCGGGAATCGTGGGGGCGGCACTGGGGATGGCGATAGCCGGACTGAAGCCAGTCGTTGAGATCCAGTTCCTCGGATTCGCCTATCCGGCCTTCGACCAAGTCGTCAGCCACGTGGGTCGCATCCGCAACCGATCCAATCACCGGTTTACGGCGCCCCTGGTCATTCGGATCCCGTACGGTGGCGGTATCGGGGCAGCAGAGCATCACAGTGAGTCATCAGAAGCGATCTTTGCCCATACCCCGGGGATAAAGGTGGTGGTCCCGTCCAATCCGTACGATGCCAAGGGGATGCTCCTGGCGGCGATAGCCGACCCGGATCCGGTGGTCTTCCTCGAACCGATTCGGTTGTATAGAGCGATCAAGCAAGAGGTTCCCGATGACGAATTCATGGTTCCACTGGGCAAGGCGATAACCGTGCGAGAGGGCTCGGATGTGACGGTCATCTCCTATGGGGCGATGGTGAGGGCGTCGCGTCGCGCCGCTGATCTTCTCGAGGGCGAGGGTGTTTCGGTGCAAGTGGTCGATCTGCGGTCGCTGGCCCCTCTCGACGAGGACGCGATAGTGGTGGCAGCCAAACGAACCGGGCGGGTGGTGGTCGCAACCGAATCTCACCGCACCGCCGGAATGGCGTCTGAAGTAGCCGCCGTTGTCCAGGAGAGGGCGTTGTACTCATTACTGGCACCCGTCGAGCGGGTGACAGGTTGGGACACCGTTGTCCCTCTAAAGCGCACCGAAAAGCATTACGTCCCGGGCCCAGAGCGAATCGCCAATGCGATTCGCAGGGTGATGGTGGCCTGATGGCGCTCGTGTTCCGACTCCCCGATATCGGCGAAGGCCTGACGGAGGCGACCGTGGTGCGTTGGATCGTGGCGGTCGGTGATGCCGTCGGGATGGATGAGCCAATGGTCGAGATGGAGACCGACAAGGCAGTGGTGGAGATACCGGCACCTCGCGCCGGAGTCCTTCTCCATCATGGTGCCGCCGCCGGGGTGACAATCCCGGTCGACGACATTCTTGTGGTGATAGGCGATGCCGGAGAGGAATGGGATCCGGCGGCGGACCCGATCGACCGTCCCCAGCCGTCGCCCGTCCGAACCGAGGCCGCACCCATCGTCGGGAACCTGGAGGAGGCGGAGCGGATCGATGAGCCCCGACCGCTGACCGGAGCGCAGGCTTTGCCGTTGGTCCGCAGGCTGGCCACAACGCTTGGAGTAGATCTCGATTCGGTATCTGGTTCCGGACCAGGCGGTCGCATCACCAGGGAGGACGTCGAGGCGGCGGCGCAGGCCACGGGGCCGATGGAACGGGTTCGCATGAGCCCGATGAGGCTCGCCATCTCCCGCAATCTGTCTCGCTCCTGGCAGGAGATCCCGCATGTGACCACCTACGGCGAGGCCAGAGCGGAACCCCTTCTCGATGAGCGCAAACGCCTCTACGACGATTCGGGGACGGCGATCCCGCTCGAGGCCTTCCTGATGCGGATTTTGATTCCGCTCCTGGGCGAGCATCCGGAGTTCAACGCTGCGGTTGACGGAGAAGATGTGTTGTATCGCAAGGCCTACGACATCGGCTTCGCTGTCGATACTCCGGGCGGACTCATGGTGGCGGTGGTGCGCGACGCCGAACAACGCTCGCTCGGCGACATTGGTGCCGAGATCGCTCGGTTGGCGACGGCGGCCCGTGACCGGAAGATCACTGCGACAGAGATGCGCGGGGCGACCTTCACCGTCTCGAATATTGGGGCCGTCGGCGGGCGCTACGGGACTCCGATCATCCCGTACGGGACTTCTGCGATCCTGTCGGTGGGTCGCGCCGATGTCGGGCCCGTAGTGCGTGGCGGCGAGCTTGGTGTCGGGCGTGAATTCCCGCTCTCGCTTTCCTATGACCACAGAATCATTGATGGTGGCCAGGGGCGCGCCTTCCTGGCTGCGCTCATTGCCGGAATCGAGGCTGCCCCGTGAGTGCTTTGGATCGAATCCTTGCTGAGCTGGCATCGATACGCGACCGGCTTCAAGAAGAGGTTGCCGCCGCCGAACGGATAGATCTGATGGAGCGACAGGACGAATTGAGACGCGAGGCGCGCCGCCAGGCGCCGGTGCCGCGGGAGGATCTGCAGCGGCAACTCACCCGCCTCGTCGCGGCCTGGGACCGGCTGCAGAAACAACGGATCGACGTCGTAAAGCAGGGCGGCGATCTCGCTGCGGGGAACTTCGGGTTTACCTCCGATGCGTTTCGAATCAACCGCAAGATCGATGCTGCCGCCGGTCGGGAAGACCTGGAAAGTCGGATCAGAGAACTAAAGGCAAAACTGCAGCAGTTCGACGAAGAATCGTCGTAGCTCCCCTACGGCGCGGGTGAGGTTCGGCGCATCATCGCCAGTACCTCGTCGTGCAGGAGACCGTTGGTGGCGATTGCGTTGCCTCCCCGAACGGTGTGCTCTCCTTGGAGATCGGTGAAGGTGCCGCCAGCTTCGGTCACGATGATGTCCAGCGGCGCCAGGTCCCATTCCTTGGCGACCGGCTCGGTGACGACATCGACTGCTCCATCGGCGAGCAGCATGAAGGAGAGGAAGTCGCCGTACCCGCGAGTGCGGCCGCAGCTGCGGCTGAGGGCGGTGACCTGCTCGCCCAGTCCGTGCTCGGTATGGGTCATGATCGAGTTGAACGACAGAGTCGCGTCGCCGAGCGTGTCGATTGTCGAGACCCGCATCGGGCTGGCGTTGAGATAGGCGCCGAGGCCACGACCCGCCCACCAGCGGTGTCCCAGTGCCGGCGACGACACGACTCCGACCGCGATCCCATCAGGGTCCTCCAGAGCGATCAAGGTGCCCCACACCGGGACCCCGCGCATGTAGTTGACCGTGGCGTCGATCGGATCGATGATCCAACGTCGTTGTGCCGACCCGGTCTCGCCGTATTCCTCCCCGGCGATCGCGTCGGTCGGTCTTGCAGTCTCCAGCACCTGGCGGATGGCTCGTTCCGCAGCCTGATCAGCCCCGGTGACCGGCGTCATGTCTGACTTGGTTTCGATCTGGAGACCAGGCGACCGATACGCGGCAAGAGTGACGGCGTCGGCGGCGTCGGCGGCCTCGAGGGCCAATCTCAGGTCAGCGCGTGTCATGGGCGACATACAAGCCG
>CAXMOL010000085.1:0-11473 GCA_964194935.1 uncultured Kiloniellaceae bacterium | reverse complement strand
ATCGCCGTCGGTGACCGGGTTGGTATGCATGAATACGCCGAGCAGGCTGTTTTCGGCGCCGTCTTCGCCGTTTTTGCCGTCGTCTTCACGGTGCTCGGGATCGGTCGAGTACTCGTCGTCGAAGTTGCAGGCAGCATCGTTGCCGGCGGTGCCGTCGCCGGGTCCTCCGACTCGACCGCCCTGGCCTTCGCCGGCGACGCAGTCGAGTTCCCAATGCCAGATATCGACCAGACCAAGGCTGGTGTCCTCGTCTTCCTCGGTGGCACCCATGGCTTCGCCGGCTGCGGAGTCGATCGCCCACATCACACCGATAGCCGGCGAGAAGGCGTGGTCATCGATGTCGAAGTCATAATCATCGGAGACCGCAAATAGCACGTAGACGTTCTCACCGTCGTGAGCCACCTTTACGTTTGCTTCCTGCGAATCGGCGTCTTCGCCCTCGGGGGCCGTGAGGGTCATGTCGAGTCCGTCGATGCCATCCCAATCCGACACGTCACCGTCGACAGTGATCGCCGTCGCGACCGCATCCAACTGACGGTTCCCGTCTTCTGCGGGAACCTCGGTTGTCTCGGGAGCCTCAGTGGTTGCCGGCGGAGAAGTTGCCGTTGTTACTGGAGCGGCGGTGGGCGCGGTCGTTTCCTCGGTGGCATCGTCATCGCCGCACGCGGCAACGATCAGTGCAAGCACGATCGCGAGAATGCCAAGCGCTCGATGAATTCTCGATCTGGACATCGTCTCTCCTCGATTCGGATTCCTTGTGTCCAAGGTACGAATCGGGTTCGACGCTCCACAGGGCCATGGGTCGACTGCGGTCCCCTAGATGAGCGGCGTCGATCTACCCCATATGGGGGAGGCGGCTACTCAGCAGACTCCTAGGTGATCAGGCCCTCGCGGAGTCCCACCGCCACGGCTTCAGCCCGGCTGTGAACGCCGAGACGGGTGAACAGGTTCTTGACGTGGGTGCGGATCGTGGCCTCGGCGACTCCCATTTCTGTCGCCATGGCGTGGGTGTCTCGGCCCAGCGCCATGAGTTCGAGGACCTGACGCTCGCGATCGGTCAGCCTGAGTTCCGGCAGCTCAGCGGGATCTTCGGTGATCCCGGCCACGAGTGGACCCACCAACTCCTGCTGGACGTAGCTCCCGCCGGCAACAACCGTTTCGAGGGCGCGGATCACCTCTTCACGCGATGCGCTCTTGAGGAGGTAGCCACCGGCTCCCCGGGTGATCGCCTTTCGCACGAAGTCGGGCCTGTCGTGCATCGACAGAATGACGACTGCAACCTGAGGGAATCGAGCACGTAGATGTTCGAGGGCATCGAGACCGCCCATGCCGGGCATCTCCAGATCCATGAGCACGGCATCGACCTCTGCAGTCTCCAATAGCGAGAGCAGACTCTCCCCGCTGGACGCTTCTCCGACAACCTCTATCGGCTCGTGATCGGCGAGCAGCATTTGTACGCCCTCGCGCATGATTCGGTGGTCGTCGGCGATGATGATCTTCACTCCGGAGATGTCCTCTCACACTGCACCCAGGCCGTGAGCAAGGTGCCGACTGTCGACTTCGATCGTACGCTCAGGCCTCCGCCGATTGCTTCCAATCGTTCCCGGGTCGAGAGCAGGCCGATTCCCTCCTTCGGCGTAGTCCCCACACCATCGTCTTCGATGGTGAGCAGCAATCGGTCACCGTCGACCCGAAGGCCGACCCACACCGACCCGGCGTGTGCATGGCGTCTGATGTTGGTGAGAGCCTCCTCGGCCGCTCTGTAGATCGCCTCGCGCTGGGCTGCTTCCGGTTCGAAGTCCAGGTCGATCTCGGCCGTGATTCGAGCAGCCATTTCATTTCCCATTCTGGCGACAAGATCCTCCATCAACCTGCCGAGAGTCTCGTTCTCCGACGCCGCGCGGTAGAGCACATTGAACTCACTACGCAAGGTCTTGTCGATGGTCCGCGCCAGCCGTTCCAATTCGCCCAGCTCTGCAGCATCGGGATGATCGTCACCGAGCCGACGACGGGTTGTCTGGAGTCCGAACAAGATTCGATAGAGGGGTTGGCCCACCTCGTTGTGAAGGGCTCCGACGACCCGTTTGCGCTCCTCCTCCTCGGCGTGCAGTAGGCCCTCGAGCAGTCTCTCGGACCGCCTGAACTGGCGGAGGGTCTGGCGACCGCTAGCAATCGTCAACAAGGCCGTGAAGATGGCGGCGATGCCGAGTCCGGTTCCGATCGCGACCCAGACGACCCGCCGAACGTCGGCTACCTCGCCCGCCAGTACCTCGCTCGACTGATATATCTCGAAGAGACCCACGACATCACCAGAACTGGTCTTGACGGGGATGACGAATTCGATCAGAGCGCCTAGCCCGAACTCGGATTCCGAGGCTTCGGATTCGAGTTCTATTGCGTTGGCAGAGCCTCCAAGAACTGCGGCCGCAGACTCGGACAAGGGGTATTGCTGTCCGACCAGCTCGTGGAGGTTCGAGTACACGATCCTCCCGGCTCGATCGATGATCTTGACCCGGACCGTGCGTCCGCCCAGCAACCGATCGTCGACAAACGTGTGCACCTCGTTATGTACGTCCTCATTAGCGGGGTTGTGGAGATCTTCGCCTTCGACCAAGAGTCCAGCCAAGCCAACCGACTCTGCCGACCTCACGACGCCGGAGAGCAGGTCGAGTTCGGCGTCTATTAAGGATGTCTGCACGGCTCGCGGAATCACGAACCCGAGGACGATCGCGACGACCGCTGATAGCGCAAGCCCGAGAAGGGCAGAGCGACCCACAGGACCGAGTCCTGCCAAGCCGGTACGGGCTGCCGTTCTGAGTCCTGCGGAGCGTGCGCCGTTTTCCACCACGGTTCCAGATTAAGAGGAGTGCGCTGGGTGTAGCGCCGCGGCTACGGATGGGCCGTCAGGGAGTTCGAAGATCAGGCGGTTCAATCCGGGCCGATTCCTTTTCCCGGTGAAGACTGCGAGCGCAGCGAGCTACGCGCCTTGGGCGTGGACGATGACCTTGCGGTCGCGAGCTTGGTCGAGCTCTGCATACAGCACGCTCTGCCAGGTGCCCAGCAGGACCTGGCCGTCTACCACCGGAATGCTGACCGAGGCCGACCCAACCAGCATCTGGCGGATGTGGGAGTGACCGTTTATGTATTCGTCTTCTTGCAGGTTCTCGGTACGGAGTTCGTGGTCGTCGTGCTCGTAGTACCCCTCCACCGGGACCAAGCCCTCGATGGTTTTGCGGTAGTCATTGAGGAATCCGGTCTCCGACTCGTTGAGCACGATCGATGTGGTGGTGTGTGGGGTATGGACGGTCACTTGACCGTGTCGCACCCCACTGCGCTCCACGACCTCTCGTACGAAGTCGCTGATATCCCAGAACTCGCCGCCACCGCTAGTCGAAAAGTGCATCACTTCGGTACGGATGCTGGGATCGCCGGATTCGGCAAGAACGGTGATTGTTCCTTCAGGACGCCGCGTGGCACGGCGTGTAGTCATTCGTTCGTCCACGGTGTCGAGGTCTCCGGTCGATTGGTGGGCGTCACAATAGCGCTACTTGCCTCAAAACCGGCAGTCCGTTAGGCGATTCCGCCGGACGCCAGCTTGCCGTCGAGGTATACGGCGGCAACGCGGTCCTTCATGGCGGTGAAGTCGAGGGGATCGCCGTCGACGACCACGAAATCTGCTCGCTTGCCGACTTCGATGGTTCCCCGATCGTCGGCTACATCCATGCAGTCGGCCGCCACCGAGGTGGCAGCCATGAGCACATCCACAGGGTCCATCCCGTACTCGGCCATCAGTGCCAATTCTTCGAGGTTGTCGCCGTGTGGGGTGACTGCGCTATCGGTGCCCATTGCCACCTTTACACCGGCGGCGGCGGCGTTTTGGAACGATTCACGGTGTACCTCGATGACTTCCTTCGCCTTGAGAACGGATGCCTCGGGGATCGAAGCTCCGGCCTCCGCCGCCTTGACCACCCCTTGCGGGGCCACGAGGGTCGGGACCAGGAAGGTGCCCCTTTCCTTCATAAGACCTATTGCCTCGTCGTCCAGGTAGATGCCGTGATCGATCGATCGGATGCCGGCTCTGACCGCGTTCTTGATGCCGTCGAAGGCCTGGGCATGAGCCATTACGTGACAGCCGAGACCCTCTGCAGTGTTGACCAGCATCTCTAGCTCAGGAAGGTCGAAGTGGGCGTGTCGGGGGTCGTCCCGAGGGGACAGAACTCCTCCGGAGGTCGCCACCTTGATCACGTCGGCTCCCATCCTGATGAGCTCGCGAACCTTCTTGCGCATCTCCTCGGGCCCGTCGACAAGGCTGCTCGGTACCCCGGGGTGCTCGGCAATGAGGTCGTAGTGCATGCCGCTGGGTAGCCAGCCGTCGCCATGACCCCCGGTTTGGCTGATCATCACCAAGCTGATGAGCAAACGTGGTCCAGCAATCAGGCCCTGATCAACGGCGGTCTTTACTCCGAGATCAGCGCCACCGGCGTCGCGCGCCGAGGTGATCCCGATTTCGAGGGTCTTACGAAGAGCGTGGGCGGCTTCGTAGAAGTTGAGGGAGAACGGCTTTTGCATGATTCCCCAGATGTCAATGTTGTTGAACATGACGTGGACGTGGCAGTCGCCAAATCCGGGAAGCAGGCTGCGACCACCAAGGTCGACGGCCTCGTCGCCGTCGAGGCCCGACCCGACCTCGATGATTCGTCCGTCTTCCACCAGGACCTCGCCGTCTGCGAAAGCGCTTCCGGTCCCGTCGAAGATCGATGCGTTGGAGAACAGGGTGCGGGTCATATCAGCTCCTGGGACTCTGGCCGGATTGTCTGAGGTTAGAAGGCCAGCGTTTCCCGTATCCCGTCACCCAGTGGTCGGGCTACTGGCTACTAGATCGCTAATCCATCGAATACGAAGCGGACCACGGTCTCTGCGACTTCGTGACGCCGCTGTTTTGCTTCGACATCACGCAGCAGCGTTCGTGACGCCGACCACATGACCGCAAATACCAAGCGGCCTGCCTCGTCTGATCCGAACGGTTGGAATTCGCCGGCGTCGATACCAAGGCTGCACAGATGAGTGATTTCGGTTTCGAGCCGGCCGTGGGCGGCGCGGATTCGATCTTGAGCGTCTTGGCCCAATCGCGGTGTCTCCCGCATCAACAGTGTTCCGAGGTCGTCGTCGGTGGAGATGAACTCCAAGCCGCGGATCATCAATTCGGCCAGTTGCTGGCGGATGGTGGCGTCGGAGGGCAGACCGTCGACGAGTTCGTCTATAACGCTGGGAATACGGTCTTCTACGAGGCTCGCCAAGACATCTTCTTTGTCGGTGAAGTACTCGTAGAGGGTGGTGCGGCCCACACCCACGTATCCGGCGATGTCGCCGAGGGAGGTCTCCAAATAGCCCTGGGCTCTGAAGAGCGCTGCCGCTGCGTCGAGGATTTCGCGACGCGTTTGAGACTTGTGCTCTGCGATCGAATCGGCGCGAATCCGTGGCATGGGAGATGAACCGTACCGGGCTGGTGACGCTCTGTCGCTATCGCTGATCGATTATCGCCGCAGGTGCAGGTTGCTCGCCCTCGATCGCGATGACTAGGTTTCCGGCAACTGTTACCCCCTGTAGCAGTTGTCTGTACAGACAAAAATGATTGGGAGGAGCATCAATGCTCAAACGACTGTCCGTTCTTCTTATCGCTTTGGCTCTTGTAGCCGCAGCGTGTGGAGACGACGATGCTGAACCGACGGCAACGTCAGCCGCAACGACCGAAACCACCGCCAGCGGTGATGTGGGTCAGACCGGCGACGGTGTCCTCGCGACAGTGCAAGCACGTGGCGTACTCAAGTGCGGCGTATCCGGGTCGGCAACGGCCTTCTCCGAGCAGCAGCCTGATGGCAGCGCAACCGGCTTCGATGCCGACTATTGCCGCTATGTCGCAGCCGCCGTTCTCGGTGATTCGACCGCAGTGGAGTTCACATTCCTGACGGCCGCCGAGCGGTTTACCGCCGTTCAGACCGGTGCCGTTGACGTCCTCATCCGCAACACGACCTGGACTCAGAGTCGTGACACGGACGTGGGCATGGACTTTGCGCCTACCACCTACTACGACGGCCAGCAGGTCATGGCTCGTGAGGGTTCCGGGTTCACCGGCGCCTCGCAGATCACCGACCTCGAAGGTGCGACCGTTTGCACCAACGCTGGTACGACCACTGAGAAGAACATCACTGAGCTCACTACGCAGCTTGGTGTTGACATCACGTTGAATACTTTCGAGGACTTCAACCAGGTGATGGATCAGTACATCGCCGGTGCTTGTGACGCTGTCACCACCGACGGTTCGGGCTTGGTCGGTCGCAAGGCCACCCAGCAGACCGAAGGCGAGAACTGGGTCATCTTCCCGGCGTTCCCGATCTCCAAGGAACCACTTGGTCCGGTGACCGGGCAGAACGACTCGCAGTGGCTCGACATCGTGAAGTGGGCCGTCTTCTCGTCGATCCTGTTCGATGAGCACGGCGTGACTTCCGGTAATGCGGCTGGCCGCGCCGGCGAGGATGGCGAAGTTGGTCGCCTGCTCGGTGGCGACGGTGAATTGCAGACCTCCATGGGCCTCTCGGCCGATGCGTGGCTCAATGCCGTGTCACAGGTTGGAAACTACGACGAGATGTTTACTCGCAACCTCGTCCCGGTTGGTATCAGCCGTGAAGGAAGCGCCAACGCTTCCTATCTGGATGGTGGCCTGATTTACGCGCCACCCGCCCGCTAACGAGTGATTGATGATCGGGGGGCGCTCGGCGCCCCCCGATCACCTTCTTTTTCATGACGATTCAGATCGACGAACCAGGGCTGCAGCACCAGCGGGTGCCGCCATGGAGGAACGTCACGTTCCTCAAGTGGGCCGCGCAGGTCATCTTCTTGGCCGGAATCCTTGCCGTCTTCTGGATCCTCGGATCTCAGGCCGGAGACAACCTCGAACAACGCGGCATCAGCGTCTCCTTCGACTTCCTGGCTGATCCCCCCGGCATCGCCCTCGCCGAGGGAATCGACGTTCGCCCCGATACCGGGGGACGGGCGCTGTACACCGGCATCGTCAACATGCTGCGGGTCTCGGTCGCCGGAATCTTTGCTGCGACGATCCTCGGGATCATCATCGGTATTGCTCGCCTCTCCAGCAACTGGATCGTCAACAAGGTTGCCACGGTCTACATCGAGATCATTCGCAACATCCCGCTTCTGGTTCAGATCATCGCTTGGGGCGTGATCATCACGACGGTTCCGGGCAATCTGGAGTTAGACAGCGGTCCCATCGGTTGTGCACTCGCCGAGCCCGGCTGCGAGGCCTGGTTGGTGGTTTCCAACAAGGGCGCCTCCTTTGCCTGGTTCTTCCCCGGCGACGGTTTCTGGCAATGGCTTACGTTCTTGATGATCGGTACCGGGGTATCGGTCTGGGTGTATCGCTGGCGGATGCGCCTAAAAGAGGAGCTCGGCGATGAGACCTATGCGCTGACGTGGGGCACCCTCACCGTTGTTGTCTTTGCTGCCATCGGGTGGTTCGTTCACCCGATCATGGGTTTCCTGGGATACCTGTGGGGATGGATGGCAGACCTGTTCGATGCACTGCCTGTGTGGACGGTGCAGACCGCGCTGGCACTGCTGGCGGTCTTCTTTGCCGGAATGTGGATCAAGGGTTTCCTCGACGACCGGCGTACTCCCGCCGGTCTCGCCAAGCTGACCGACGATGACATCTTCCGGATCGGTTCCGCCGCCGCCGCCGGCCTGGCTGGCGTGCTCCTCTTCTTTTCGTTTGCCGGAATCTCCGATTGGATTCTGAATTCTGGCCGTGACCTGTTTTCGGTGATGGACAGCAAGTTCGAATTCCTCGAAGGCGGATCCCCGTTGGCTCTGAGCCGACCCTCTATCGCTCAGCCGGGCAACTTCCCCAACTACGGCCCCACCGGGCTGACGATGACGAAGCTGTTCTTCCCGGTGTTCGTGGGTGTCACGATCTACACCGCGGCGTTTATTGCAGAGGTGGTGCGTGGCGGAATCCTCGCCATCTCGAAGGGGCAGTCCGAGGCAGGTCTGGCACTGGGGCTGCGGCGCAACCAGCTACTGCGATTCATCATTCTCCCCCAGGCCTTCCGCATCATCCTCCCCCCGATGGGCAACCAGTATCTGAATCTCGCCAAGAACACATCGCTCGGAATCGCTGTGGCCTACCCCGAGGTCGTCGCCGTTGGCCAGACTCTGTATAACCAGACCGGCGCAACGATCCCCATCGTTCTTCTGTGGATGCTGTTCTACGTTTCGGTGAGCCTGTTCATCTCTGCGATCGTCAATTGGTACAACCGCCGAGTCGCCCTGGTGGAGCGCTGACATGGAACCTGATATGAATCCAGGCAAGGTTGTCCTACCCGACGACGAGTTCGCACCGGAATCGCCACCGCTGAGCCCGTCGATGTGGATGCGGGAGAACCTGTTCTCCAACAAGGTCAATGTCGTTCTGACATTCACGGCTCTCTCGATCATCGCTTTTGCCGTTCGCAACATGGTGGCGTGGATCTTTGCTCCCAACCGGGGGTGGGAGGCTGTCGCCACCAACCTCCGCCTGCTCATGGTGCAGTCCTATCCGGCAGGTCCCGAGCCGGCGATACCGGATCAGTTCGCCAGGATATGGCTATCGGTCGGGATCGTGGTCGTGTTGGCAACCCTTTCGCTGGCAGCGTGGCGCGTGGGCAGTCGGGTGGCGGCCACTTCGTTTTTCAAGACGGTGCGCACAGGGGGTGCGGTCCTTGCGCTATTTGCGTTCCTTGGCCCTCCGACCCAGGACTACGCGTTCCTTGGCGGGGTCGACATTCCAGTGGTTGGGGTTCTGTTCAGGTTGTTGGGCTCGCTAGTCACGTTCCTTGTCGAAGCAACTTTGATGACCGGAGGACGCCTCGTGGTCTTTGCGATCGGCGCTGCAATCGCAGTTGCCGGTCATCTCGCCAGCCAGGCCACCAAGGCCCGCGGCGAGGAGTTGTCGTTCCATTCACTGTTCATCCCTGCCGGAGCCGGGGCACTGGTGATCCTTGCTCTGTGGGTCGTCCCGATCGGGCACTACTTCTTCGTGGAGGGTGCGAAAGGGTTCGAACCGGGGACCATCGCTGCATCGACCAAGGTGCCGTGGACACTGATAGCTCTGGCCGGAGTTGTCGCTTACTTCTTGGGTCGGGTCGTCGTGAAATTCCTCGGTGAAAAGCTCCTCAAATTCGTGCTCGGACTGGGTTGGGGATTGGCACTGCCGGTGATCGTGTTGCTCATCATCCGAGATCCGGACTTCAACCCGGAACGCGATGGTGGAGGTATCGACTTCCTCACCGGTACCGACGTCACGATTTGGCTGATCTTTGGCGTTGTCGGCAGCGTTGTCATTGGTTTCCTCTCCCTTCCGAAGCTTGGCGAGGCCGGTCGTGCCATAGCCGGTTTATTGATGATCGGTTCGCTCGCCATGTGGGCCTTCCCCATGCTGATGCGAGCCCGTCTGATTGGGTTCCTCTTTGCACTGTTCGCCATCGGTGCCCAGACGTTTGCCGGCGACAGTCGAGCCCGGGCCAGGTACGTCGGCCTGTGGCTCGCAATGGCGACGCTGCTGGTCTTCTTCCTCGGTGCTATCAACGCTCCAGGCAGCGTCGAGGTCCCGGGCAAATCGATCCTTGGCGGGTTGCTGCTGACGTTCGTTCTGGCGCTTACGTCGATCTTGTTGTCGTTCCCCATCGGCCTGGTCATGGCTCTGGGGAGAACTTCGACGATGCCGATCTTCCGAGTCATATCGACGATGTACATCGAGCTGGTGCGTGGTATCCCATTCATCACCATCCTGATCTTCTTCGATCTGATCCTGGTGTTGTTCTTGCCCGGCAACAGCGAGTTCGATTCGGTGACGCTTGCCATCCTGGGCGGGACTCTGTTCTCTGCCGCCTACCTGGCGGAGAATGTGCGTGGCGGACTGCAGGCGATCCCCAAGGGTCAGTATGAGGCGGCCAAAGCGATGGGATTGTCGACACTGCAGTTGACGGTCTTCATCATCCTTCCGCAGGCACTGCGGGCCGTTATCCCGTCGCTGGTCGGACAGACCATTGCGATCTTCAAGGACACTTCGCTGGTCGCGATCATCGGACTGTTCGACTTCCTGTTCATAGCCGACAAGGTCATTCCCGCCCAGACCATCTTCCTCGGTATCAAACTTGAAAACATCGTGTTTATCGCCGGGGTCTACTGGATCTTCACCTTCAGCTTCTCTCGGGCGAGCCTGAGGCTGGAGAAGAAGGTCGGGTTGGGCGAGCGATGATGACGGAATTGCAGCAAACGAGGCCGCCGGAGGCGGCGGGCGTCGACGGTCAGAGCCGATGCACCATGACTAAGGAGCCGAAATGACCGTAAAGCAAGACATCATCGTCTGCGAAGGCGTCAAGAAGTGGTTCGGTGACTTCCAGGCTCTCAAGGGCGTCACCACCACCGTCAAAGAGCAGGAAGTGGTCGTTGTCATCGGGCCGTCGGGCTCGGGCAAGTCCACCTTCATCCGCACGCTTAATCGGCTCGAGGTGCATCAGGAGGGGACGATCATCATTGACGGGATCGAACTCACGAACGACCTCAAGAATATTGAGAAGATTCGTTCTGAGGTCGGAATGGTGTTCCAGCAGTTCAACCTGTTCCCTCACCTCAGCGTGCTGCAGAACGTCACGTTGGCTCCGATCTGGGTGCGCAAGAAGCCGAAGGCGGAGGCCGAGGAGTTGGCGATGAGCCTGCTCGAGCGGGTCGGTATTCCCGAACAGGCCGACAAGTTCCCCGGCCAACTGTCGGGCGGTCAGCAGCAGCGTGTGGCTATTGCACGTTCGCTGGCGATGGAGCCTCGGATCATGCTGTTCGACGAGCCGACCTCGGCTCTCGACCCCGAGATGATCAAAGAGGTGCTGGACGTGATGAAGGAGCTGGCGCTGTCGGGAATGACGATGATCGTCGTCACCCATGAGATGGGCTTTGCCAAAGAGGTCGCCGACAGGGTGTTGTTCTTTGACTACGGCCTTGTTGTCGAAGAAGGCACCCCCGAGCACTTCTTTACCAACCCCCAGCACGACCGCACCAAGCTGTTCCTCAGCCAGATTCTGTAGTACTCAGTACTCGGTTCGATCAGGAAGAAGAACAACTCTCCCCTTTGGGGGGAGTCAAACGGCGGAGCCGTTTGGTGGGGGGTTAGCTGATACCCCCACATAAAGGGGGAATGATCAGGAAGAAGAACCACTCTCCCCTTTGGGGGGAGTCAAACGGCGGAGCCGTTTGGTGGGGGGTTACCTGACTTCCCCTCAAGGGGTAGTGATCTTTCTTGTACTGACTACTGCCTACTCCTCGCTCGGTAGGCTCGTCTCGTGACCGATACCCCTCGTCGCCGCCGCAAACTGGCGGCGATTCTCATGACCGATGTCGTCGGCTTCTCCAAGATGATGGGGCGCGA
>CAXMOL010000084.1:0-16941 GCA_964194935.1 uncultured Kiloniellaceae bacterium | reverse complement strand
GTCTCAGCCGGTGGACTTGACCGCGCCTCTTTGGACGTCGACGAGATGAGCCACACCGACGCCACCCTCGTCTACGAGCGGCTCGGATTCGAGACCTATACCCGAACGCTCAGCTACACCATCGCCACCTGACGAAACGATCCGGACCGCCTGCCCGCTGTGGGCGATCACGACGTCACCCGCGGCAGCGTCGGGGACACAAGCAAGGCCGATCGTGTACGTCCGGCCGTCGACGAGCAGCACTCCGGTGCGGACGATTCCCGAACCCTCCACCTCGGTGAGCATGCCTTCGAATCCGACGCACATCGTCAGGCTCCCACCTCTATCGAAACCAGTCTTACGTCTGCACCATGCGCATCGTCGAGCGTTGCGGGCACGACCTCTACCAAGATGTTGGCGCCTTCGACGATCGTCCCCTGCGACCACCACACGACCTGGGCATGAAGCGCGACCGGGTCTATACAGCTCAGGCTTCCCACCTCCACGCGCATGGCTGCCACCGAGCCACCTTCCTCAACGGCGCTGATTCCAGCCGCCCGCACCAAGTCCTCTGCAAGAGAGCGTTCATGCATGTTCGACTACCTCCATAACTGCTTGAACTGCATCAGCTATCGCGTCTTCGACCGCCGGTGACAATCCGATGCCCTCGAACTCGCTGCCGGCGATCCCGACGACCACCAGGTGATTCGGAAGCCTTCCGAGCGAACGTGCCAACTCCACCGCCGCCGGGACACCAAAACCGTGACTACTGATCGCATCGAAGTCGGAAGGCAGCGGTTCATCTGTTGCATCGAAGACCGCGATCCGGCCCGGTGCCGCACAATCGGCCATCGCATCAACCAGTACGACGGAATCGGCCGACTCCCATCGCTCGATCAACCGACTCGGGTCTGCGGTCGACACGATGACATCCACCTCAGGATCAACCGTTCTGGCAACTGCGACTGCGACGGCGGGGCCCACCCCATCGTCGCCTCGGGTGGGGTTTCCGACCCCTATGACCCTTACGCCACTAGACACGATTCACCTCGAGTCTCAAGAAGTGGGTCGCACATGAGATACAGGGGTCATAGTTTCGGATCGACTGTTCGAGGATCCACTGCAACTCGTCATCGGGCTTGTCGAGATTGGCGCGAAGCACCTCGCGTACATCTGCCTCGATCGAGAGCTGATTCTGTGACGTAGGCGGTACGAGCTGAGCCTCCATGATCGTGCCGGTGTCGTCGATCTCGTACCGGTGATACAGCAGTCCACGCGGAGCCTCAGACGCACCGTGACCAACCCCGGCCACAGGCTCGACGGCAAGGTTTGCCGTCTGCGGTGCTTCGTAGGCGTCAATGATCGCCAGAGCCTCCTCCACGGCGTGCAGTGTCTCAACCGCCCGCACCACGATGCTTTCGAATGGATTGGCCACACCCGGTTTGAGCCCTGCCTCTGCGGCGGCCTTGGCGGCAACCGGCTGGATCTTCTCGTGATTGAGTGCGAAACGGGCTGTGGGACCGACCGCAAACATGCCGCGCTCGCGCACTCGGGCATGCAATGCATTGCTGCGTTGGACGTGCTCTTCGACAAAGACATCGTTCCACTCGGATACATCGATATCGATGCCTTCAGTGGACCTGATGCGACCCTCGAAGAACGAGTAGCGATCGGGATCGCTGAGCGCCACAAACTCGACTGGTCGCGTGATCTGCGGGATGTTCAGCCGGGACACCCACTTCACCGTCTCCAGGGCCTCATCGCGGGCACGGTCCAATTCGGTCGCCAGACCCTGCAGTTCGGCTCTAGTGGGCAGGCGCCAGAAGCCACCAACCCGCACATTCACGGGGTGGATCTCCCGTCCTCCGAGCACTCGCACGATCTCATTGCCTGTTTGTTTCAGCCGCAGCCCGCGCTCAACAATCGCTCGGTGATCGGCAGCCATGGCTATCCCGCTGTCATATCCAAGGAAGTCGGGCGCATGCAGCAGGTAGATATGCAGTGCGTGGCTTTCGATGTATTCGCCGCAGTAGATGAGTCGACGAAGCTCGTGTAATGCCCCATCGACGGCGACTCCGCAAACGTTCTCCATCGCGGTGACCGCTGAGATTTGATAGGCGATAGGACAGATGCCACAGATTCGTGCCGTGATGTCGGGAGCCTCCGTAAAGCGACGATCGCGCAAAAGCCCCTCGAAGAAGCGCGGCGGTTCGAAGATGTTGAATTCGACGTCACCTAGTTGACCGTCGATTACCTCGGCCCGCAGCGAACCCTCGCCCTCGACCCTGGCCAGATAACCGACCTCGATGGTCCGAGTTTCAGACATCGCTCACCGCCTCCTCGAATGCCGGTGCCGCGACGTTGAACCCGCGCAGCCCTTCCCGTAACGTCGCCTTGTCGTCGTCGTCGAACCTGGCAGCCAGTGACCCTGCGTTTACGACATCTGACGGGCCGAAACAGCCGTAGCACCCGCGGTCGTACGAAGGGCAGATGGCGCCACACCCGGCTCGCGTCACAGGGCCCAGACAGGGTTGACCCTTGGCCACGACGACGCACGTCGTACCCCTCAACTTGCACTCGACGCACACGCTGAAAGTGGGGAGATCGGGTCGCCGGCCACTGAGAACGGCCACGAGCACCTCCACCAGGCCGCGCCCGTTTACCGGACACCCTGGAATCTCGAGGTCGACAGTGACATGAGCCGAAGCGGGCGTAGATTCTGCATGAACGTCGAGGTACTCCGGATGGGCATAGACCATGGCGGCAAGCTCATCTACGTCGAGGCTGTTGCGCAGAGCCTGGATACCACCCGACATCGCACACGCGCCGATGGTGACCAGGAGTCCACATTGCTGTCGGATCTCCAGCAATCGCTCCAGGTCGTGCGGAGTTGTGACCGAGCCCTCGACCAGACCTACGTCATACGGGCCGGGTAGGACCCGGCTCGACGCCTCCGGGAAGTTGACGATATCGACCGCTCCGGCAACCGCCATCAACTGATCCTCGACATCGAGAATGCTCAGTTGGCAGCCATCGCACGATGCGAACTTGAACACGGCCAGCGTAGGAAGGCGGGCCGGGCCCGCCACCCTTGGCCTGGAATCGGCATATGCACTCATAGCTCCGGAACCCTCACGAGATCAGCGGCAACCGTCCAAGGAACCACGGGGCCCTGCCAGCACACGAATATGGGTCCGAGTTGGCAGTGTCCGCACAGACCGACCCCACACTCCATATTCCTCTCGAGTGAGACAAAGATCCGATCCGGAGCCATCCCAAGGGCAAGCAGATCAGCGGCGGCGAATCGGGTCATGATCTCGGGGCCACACATGAGTGCGATCGAATCGGGGTTTACCTGGGCCGGCCTCAAAGACCGGGTTACCACACCTACCGTTCCCTCCCACTTTTCGTCCGCCTGGTCGACGGTGACGAAAGTATCGATCGCTGATGACGCGCCCCATCGAGCCAGATCAGACGCAAACGGGATATCGCTCGGTGTTCTGGCGCCGGCCAGCAGCACCGCCCTCCCGTACGAACCAGGGTCGGATTCGAGGGCGAGCATCACGGGACGCAACGGAGCGAGCCCTATCCCACCCGCGATCACCACAATGTCCTCGCCGACCAGATCCGCCATCGGCCATCCAACGCCGTAGGGCCCGCGCACTCCGATCGTGTCGCCCGGCTGAAGAGCCACAAGCGCCTTGGTCACCGCGCCGACGTCACGGATGGTGTGCTCATGCACCCCATCGATACGCGGATGGCCGCTGTGCGACACCGGACTCTCGCCGATCCCGAACGCCGTCAGCATGTCGAACTGACCGGGCTGGAACGGCTTATCGCTCTCGACTGTGAGTGTGACGGTGTCGGCAGTCTCTCGCCTCGTCGCCACCACCCGAGTCCAGGTAGTGAGGAGTTTCTCAGCGGTTGTAAACATCGAGCACCTGCAATCGAGCTGCTTTCAGCCTGTTTACGACCGCCTGGGTCATTCGGGTCCCGAACCGGAGACCGAAGTAGCAATCGTCCTCGATCGCCTTGCGCAGCAGGATCGCATCGAGTGTGAAGGCGGTGGTTTCGGTGACGGCCCGAGCATCGAAGGTCCACAGACGCGGCTCGAACATCCAAGACCAGCCGAGGACATCTCCCGCTTGAAGTGTCTGGAAGATCGTCGGCACAGACCCGGGTGACCTGATTTCAATGGCCACCGTTCCGTCGACGATGAGGTGGCAAGTGCCTGCATGGCCGCCGCGCAGCAGCATCATCTCTCCTTGCTTCCACACCGAACGACCTGCCACACAGTTTTCGATTGTGTCGAGGTGCTCCTCCTCGAATCCCTCCAGGAATGCATGGTCGGCCAGCGCCAGGTCACGCATGGGCTACCTCCTTGATGATGCTGTTGGCCTCCTCGGTGATATCGATCCCCACAGGGCACCAGGTGATACAGCGGCCGCAGCCGACACAGCCGGCCGTACCGAATTGGTCCCACCAAGTCGAGAGCTTGTGGGTGGCCCAGTGCCGGTACCTTGCTGCGACGGAGGCTCGATGCGCACCGCCATGGATCTCGGAGAAGCCCGGGGTGAAACATGAATCCCACCGAATGATCCGTTCCGCGTTGCCGGCAAGATCTGAGGTGTCGCTTATCGAAGTGCAGAAACAGGTAGGACACACCATCGTGCAGTTGGTGCAGGCAAGGCAACGTTGGGCGACCGAATCCCACACGGCGGAATCCGGCATGGCTCCTAGGGCCTCTCGCGCGGCAATCGGGTCGAGTGAACGACCCATCGATTGCGCAGCGGCCTCGACCCTGACTCGAGCCGTCTCGATCTCGTCGGCTGTAGAAGTAACGCCGTCCACCTTGGCAAGCAATACGGCCCCACGATCAGACTCGGATCGCACCAAGAGACGGCCATCCCCGAGCTCGGTGAGGATGATGTCGGCTCCCTCGCCGGCAGATGGTCCTGTGCCCATCGAAGAGCAGAAGCAGGTTTCTCCCGCGGTCGTGCACTCGGCAACGATGATCACGTCATCAGGATGACCAGGCCAAGCCTTGCCGAAGATGGATTTGGCGGCGACGTCGCACGGACGAATGCCCAGATATGCGAGGGGGCCTGAATGAGGCGCTGCAGTCACCTCAACATGGCCATCCTCGATTCGAGCGGACCAGGCAGCTCTCTTAGGGGGACTCATCCACCGCTTCGGTGACATCGGTCCAACGGGGCCACCAAAGATCGCACCCACCTGTTCCTGGGTCCGATACCTACCGGGACCTGAGACTGACTCAACGCCAACAAGTTCCTCGTCGTAGCTCTCGAGAAGATCCAGAACAACGACATCGTCTCTCAGGGTGGGCCCCACCACGACGTAGTTGTGCGATCTCAGCAAGTCGATGAGGCTGTTGAGCGCCGAGAGCTCGACGGTAAGTAAACGCTTCGTACCCATATCGGCAACGTACGCCCATGAGCGATCGAACTAGCAGGGGCGAACGCCTTCGCTCCCGGGACCAAGGACTCTCTCAGACGGGCAGGCTCGGCTCGTCGCGCCTGCCTTTTATCACCGAAGGTCCGACCTCTCACTAGCCTCCGCAAGGCATGGATCATGTCCACCGGGTCTCCCGCCCCCAGCTACGCCGACCCCACGCAATCCTGGCGTGGGAAGGATGGAACGACGCTTGCGACGCCGCTTCGGGCGCGGTCGCTTACCTATTGGGGCAGCGTGATGATCCCGAGCCATTCGCCTGGATCGAGCCTGAGGAGTTCTACGACTTCCAAGTCCGACGGCCTCAGGTCGAGGTAGACGACGGCGGCACCCGCAGCTTGTCGTGGCCGCTGACGAGCGCCTTTTCGATAGAGACGGATGCCGCTCACGACCTTGTTCTCGCCTTGGGCGAGGAACCCAGCTTGAGGTGGAAGACCTACACCAGATCGGTCGCAAGATTGCTGGCCGAGTCCGACGTGGAGATGGTTGTGACGCTTGGTGCCTTTATAGGTCAGGTAGCCCACACCGTTCCGGTTCCGATCATCGGGGTGGCGACCGATCCGAAGCTGGTGGAAAGGTACGGCCTGCAGACTTCCCACTATCAAGGACCCACCGGCGTCGTCGGTGTGATGCTGGAGGCGTGTCGGGAGATAGGTATGCCCGCTATCAGCTTGTGGGCCGCCACCCCGCACTACCTCGCTGCCAATCCCAACCCGAAGGCCATGCTGGCCCTTCTCAATACCGCCCAAGAGGTCCTCGACCTGGACCTCGACACGACCGAACTCGAAGTCGCCTCGGCAGAATTCCAGACCAAAGTGGATGAGGCGATGGCCGAAAACGAGGACTTCGTCGGATACGTCCGCAGGCTCGAAGAAGAGTCGCCAGACATCTCGTCGATCGACCCTTCCAACGGCGGTGAACTCATCAGTGAGATCGAGGACTTCCTAAAAGACCGCGGTCAGTAGCCAGCAATAAAAGACCACTCCCCCCAAGGGGGGAGTCAAAGGCCGCAGGCCTTTGATGAGGGGGCCGCTTTTTCCCCTTTGGGGGGTCTTCTACCTACTGGTTGGCGGATTGCCTTGGGTCAGACAACCCCCCACCAGCTCGCTTTGCTCGCTGACTCCCCCCAAAGGGGAGAGTGTTCAGAACGGAAATATCAATCGCGTGTCGCACTGGAGCGTTGGGCAGCTCTTCCCCTCTGACAACTCTCCCCTTTGGGGGGAGTCAAACGTAGAACGAGGCGCCGCCGCAGGCGGCTCACCCATGCGGAGACATTCGGGGCCGGGCAGGACCCGAATGTCGTAGCTAGATACGCAGGCGTTTGGTGGGGGGTACCGCTGTCCCTCCCTTGAGGCGGAGCCGTTTGGTGGGGGGTACCGCTGGTCCTGACCCCTGACTTCTTAGACTCGCCCCACAATGGCCTCAGGTGGATCACGCTCACTCGTCCTACTCGCCCTCACCGCCAATGGGCTGATCGCCGTGATGAAGTTCTTCGCGGCGGCGGTCAGTGGGAGTGCCGCGATGCTCGCCGAGGCATTCCACTCTTTGGCCGATACCGGAAATCAGGTCTTCCTGTTGCGAGGGACGGCGGCAAGCAAGTTCAAGCCGACCGTGCAGTTCCCGTTCGGACGGGGGAAAGAGATCTACTTCTGGTCCTTTATGGTCGCCGTGGTCTTGTTTGTCGGCGGTGGTGTCGTGGCGTTTACCCAGGGCCTCGACAAGATTCGGCACTCGGATAGTCACGAGGGTGGGCTGATGCTCAACCTGATCGTGTTGGGCGTGGCGGCGGCGTTTGAGATCTTTATTGCATACCTTCCGGCGATTCGTGAGTTCAATCGCCGTCGCGGCGGACGCAAGATCTGGCAGGCGATCCGCGATTCCAAGGATCCGGCCCTGATCGTCGTGTTGTTCGAGGATTCGGTCGCCGTGGTCGGTATTGCGATCGCCGTAGTCGGACTACTGATCGCCGACGCGACCGGAAATGCGGTGTGGGACGGCGTGGCATCGATGACGATCGGAGTGCTGCTCACTCTGACTGCCTGGATTCTTGCGTTTGAGACGAAGGGTCTGCTCGTCGGCGAAGGAGCCAGCAGACGCACCCGCTCAGCTATCCGGTCGGCGGCCCTGTCGATTCCCGACGTGGAGACAGTGGATCGGCTCCTCACCATGCATCTTGGCCCCGACGAGATCCTCGTAAATATGGATATCGTCGTTGACAGCGGTCTGAGCGGCAGCCAGGTCGAGTCGATCGTCGATGCGATCGAGGCCAATGTTCGCGAGGTTGTTCCCGAGGCGACGAGGATCTTCGTTGAGGTTGGTCCCCAATCGTGAGCATTGCTTCAGCACCGGCGTCGTCGGCAAACCTGGGTCCCGGTTTCGACATCTTGGCGTTGGCTTTGAGCCGGCGGTGCACCGTGACCGCCGAGCTGGCGGAGGAATGGTTGATCCGCAGCGGTAACGAGCCGGTCTCAGAGGAGACCGCCGCCATGGTGCGAGCCGTCTCCGGTGAGGCGGAGCCTCACCTGGTGCGGATCGAATCTGAAATCCCGGTCGGACGCGGGCTTGGTTCGAGTGCCGCATTGCTGGTGGCCGTTGCCGCGGCTGTTGGTGGAGATTCTGATCGCGATCGCCTTTTCGAGGTCGCATCGGTAGTTGAAGGTCATTCGGATAATGTCGCTGCTGCAGTGTTCGGCGGTCTCGTGGCGGTTGGGGCCGATGGTTCGATCGACCGGCTCTCGGTCCATCCCTCCTTGCATGTGATCCTTGCCGTTCCCGATGAGGTGTTGCCAACAGTGGAGGCTCGCTCTGTGCTGCCCGACGTCGTACCCAGAGCTGTAGCGGTGCGGTCGGCGGCCCGGCTGGCCATGCTGGTCGAAGCCTTGCGGACCGCGGAAAGCGATTCATTTGCGGCCGCTCTCGGCGACGAGATGCACGAGGAGCCGCGCAAGGCCATCACCCAGACTCCTGCGATGCTCATAGAGGCGGCGCTCGACGCCGGATCGAGCTTTGCCGCCTGGAGCGGTGCAGGCCCCTCGGTCATTGCGTTTGCGCTGGAAGGGACACGGGAGGCCGTCGCCGGGTCTTTGGAACAAGCGTTGGACGGATCGGGATCTGTGCTGAATCTCGATATCGATCAAGAGGGTGTGCGCTTCGAGTGAAGTGACTGGTCTCTTGATCAGGTGATCGAGTTCGAGGTGATCAGCTGGTGCAAGCCGGGTGGGCGAGCAGCCATTCGACTGCCGCGCCTTCTGCTTGCGTGAAGTCTGCTGTCGCCTCGTCGGGCTGTACAGATATCCCCTGACCGTATTGGAGACCAAGGCGGTCGGTGAAGTTCGACATGGTCAGGGCGATGAGTGCTCCATCCGACAATTCCACCAGTTCGTTCGATGTAGTCAGACCTGCTGTGGACTGACCGAAGAAACGAACCTCCGCTTGACCGTGGAATGCGACTGCGACAGCCTCCCCGGATGAGCCGGTGAACGAACTGATCAAGACTGCAACCGGGCGATCGACGTAGGCCGGATCCTGCAAGGAATTGTCGACCATCACGGCCCCATCCCAGAGTGCAAGACTTTCGTTGATGACCCAGGATTCCACGGACCCGGTCGGATAGGTGAAGAAGCCCACCTCACCCTGTTCGAGGAGTGGTGCGACACCGGCGAGCATTGGCCACATGTTTCCCCCGCCGTTCGACCGCAGGTCCATGATCCAGCCGCAGACCTCCTCGTCGGCCGCTCCGATCCGGCCAGCAAGATCAGCGGCGTAGGAGTCCGCGTCACCGCCGATATCTCCCAGGAATCGGCCGATGGAGACATATCCGAGGCGATCCGACCGGACCTCGACCGTGGGGGTGACGAAGACCGCAGCCTCGTCTGTGAACGAGTCGGCTTCCTCGGGTGTAAAGAACACACTGTGGTCATCCTTGAGCAGGCTCAAAGCGAGACGAATCGCCTGATATGTGTTGGCGGCGGTTTGAGCCCTTGAAGCTGCACCAAACGCTGAGGTCTGGACGAAGTCCCAATCGACAATGTCGCGATTGATGGAGTATTGACGCATCGCGGCGATCGCCTCCTCCAGATAGACCTTCGCCGGTTCAGATATCAGGCTCCTTTCGTCGACCGACGAAGTGACCGTCGTCGAGCCGAGCGGAGCCGGGAGCGACGTTGTGGATGTTGTCGCCAACTGGCCCTGGTCGGTCCCCGCTGAGCCACAGGCAGAAATCAGCAGGCCGATACCGATGGTCCGCAGCAGAGGTTTCATTGATGGTGGGCGATGCCGGTTGGTACTAGTCGGTTCCCTGATTATTGAGAGCAGAGACCAAAGCCTTCATCGAGGCCGTGGCTATGTTCGGATCGAGTCCCACTCCCCAGGTGGTCGACTTGTCCGGCATCTCCAACTCGACATAGGCGGCGGCGGTTGCATCCACTCCGGCGCCGACGGCGTGCTCGTTGTAATCGACGAGAGATGCCTCGATGCCGATTCCCTTTTCGAGAGCATGCTTGAAAGCCGACAGAGGCCCGTTACCTCGCCCGGTCATCTCCCGTTCTTCTCCGTCAACGCGGACGACCGCAGTCAGTTCGACCTCCTCTGATCGAGTGGAGTCGTAGTGGTCGCGGTGGCCCACGTACGCCAGAGGTCGCGAGCTCGTCAGATAGGCCTCGGTAAAGGTCTTCCAGATCTCCTCGGGCAAGATCTCACGGCCGGTTCCGTCGGTAATCGCCTGGACGGCGCGACTGAAATCGATCTGCAGTCGCCGCGGCAGATCGAGGCCGTATTCGTACTTCATGATGTACGACACCCCGCCCTTGCCGGATTGGCTGTTCACTCTGATGACCGCCTCATAGGAACGACCGACATGCTTGGGATCGATCGGTAGGTATGGCACCTCGAATACCGAGCCGTCGGTCGGCAACGCCTCGAATCCCTTCTTGATGGCGTCCTGGTGGCTTCCGGAAAAGGCCGTGTAGACCAGATCCCCTACATAGGGATGGCGGGGATGAACCGGGAGTTGATTGCAGAATTCGACAGTGCGGCGGACATCGTCGATATGGCTGATGTCGACCTCGGGATCGACACCCTGGCTGAACAGATTCAAGGCGAGGCTCACCAGATCGACGTTGCCGGTGCGCTCTCCATTGCCGAACAATGTCCCCTCAATTCGGTCTGCACCTGCCATCACTGCGAGTTCCGCTGCGGCGACGGCTGTTCCCCGATCGTTGTGGGGATGCACCGACAGCACCACTGAGTCGCGATCTCGAATATGGCGTCCGAAATACTCGATCTGGTCGGCAAAGACATTCGGCGTCGCCATTTCCACGGTGGCGGGAAGGTTGAGGATCACGGGATTCTCGACGGTGGGTTCCCACACATCCATGATCCGCTCGCAGACCTCGACGGCGAAGGGCAATTCGGTACCCGTAAATGACTCGGGCGAGTACTCGTAGCGGATCACAGAATCCGGGGATCGGGTGGCGAACTTCTCGGTCTCTACAGCGCAATCCTTGGCGCCCGCAGTCGCAATGTCGACGATCCCGGCGCGGTCCAATCCAAATACCACTCGGCGCTGCAGTTCCGAGGTCGAGTTGTACAGGTGGACGATCGCCGACCGCACACCTATCAGGGACTCATAGGTACGTTCGATGAGTTCGGAACGGGCCTGAGTCAACACCTGGATGGTGACGTCATCGGGAATTGCGCCCTCGGTGATTATCTCGCGGATGAAGTCGAAGTCGGGCTGGCTCGCTGAAGGAAACCCGACTTCGATCTCCTTGAAACCCATCGAGATCAGCAGCTCGAAGAACCGGCGCTTGCGGGACAGATCCATCGGATCGATGAGGGCCTGGTTTCCGTCTCGCAGGTCAACAGAACACCAAAGCGGGGCGGAGGTGATCACTTCATCTGGCCAGGTGCGGTCGCTGAGATCGACTGGCTCGAATGGTCGGTACATGCCAAATGGCATCGGGCTCTGCTGCTGGGTGTCGGTCTTCCTGACACTGGCCATGGTGTGATCCTTGGTTGTTGAGTGGCTCCGGCAAATAAAAAAACCTCCAGACGCCGGTAGGCGCAAGAGGCTTGGCGAGTGCCGGAATGTGGCGCTCGCCTACATGAGAAGCAGGAGGAAATCAGTAAAACGTCTGCTCATGCCCATCAGGATAAGGCGCTCGCCACCTCACTTCAAGGCGGGTGCGAATATCGACGCCGAATCGGGCGACGAAGAATCACACGCCGAACCCTGAGGACCGGCTACAGCGGACTGCTGGAGGAGGCTGGGCCTTGGGGGCTAGCGGCCCCGGTTGCGGCGAGCCTCACGGAGAGCCGCAATCTTGGCTCTGATTCCCTTGGGCGCCTCTTCTACGGCCTTCATTTCGGCAGCCGGCGCTGCGTCTGTCTCGTCGGCAGCCTTGCGTTGGGCAGCCCGCAGGCCGTCGGCGGCACTCGGCTCAGGAGCCTCGCGCTCGACCGGGGGAGCCTGCTCGACCGGGGCAGCCTGGGGAGCGACGTCGTCCTTGGTTAGTTCGGGACGCCTCACCGCCTCGACAGCCGCCGGCTTCTCAGCCTCCATCATGCCGAGCGAGGTGAAGGTCTCGGGTCCAGCGATCCCGTCTACCTGGAGCCCCTTCTTTTCCTGGTAATCCCTGACGGCTTGATCGGTCTTGGATCCAAAGATGCCGTCGATGGTTCCCGGATTGAAACCCATGGCAAACAGCTTCCGTTGCAGAGCCGTGACGGCGTCCCCGCGGGAGCCATTGCTGAGCATTTCCATTTTTGCTCCTCCGAATCAGGTGGTGTCTGTCAGGGTAGTGACACTCCCCGTCTCCTGCCGGCAAGCCCAATGACGGCGCCGACGCGTCCACTTCCTCCTGCATCCGGGTCTCGGAGTCACCATCGCGCAAACGCGCGCACCGGGAACGTCCCCAGACCCCTGACCTTGACGGGGATCGCGGAGAACTCGAATCCATCGCTCGGCAGGCCGGCGAGATTGGTGAGGTGTTCAACAATCAAGACGCCGGCGTCCAGCAGCAGCGAGTGTGCGGGGCGCTCACCGCCCGACGTGGAGTCGATATTGACAGAGTCGATCCCAACGATGGCCGGCTTCGCTTTGGCCAGGGCTTGAGCAAGCGACTCGCTGACGAATGGGTGATCCGCCGCCCCGTAGGCGTCGGTCCTCCAGTGTCGGTCCCAACCTGTGTGAAACAGCAGCGCGGTGTCCTCGACGTCGATGTCGCGGATCAACGAGGGCGTCAGTTCGGGGCCTTCGTCGTGGACCACGATGCCTTTGAGACCGGCAACGGCTTCGATCGGGATTCCCGCCAGGTCCGGCCGTCCCCGCCACCGGTGGGCCGCGGTGTCCAGATAGGTTCCGGTATTGGCCACCAGATCAATACGCCCGATGTGAAACTCGGTGCCGGCCGCGTAGTGGCCCTGGGAATCGTCGAACGTGAGATGGTCGGTGATCACGGGTCCGGGGAGACCCGGATAGGTCACCATGCCGTCTTCGACGATATGGCTGAGGTCAACGATCGGCACGTGGTCTCCGTGGAGTCAGGAATGGTCGCCGACTTGTCGCCTGCACGATCTGAGCCTTAGGTGGCCGTCATTCCGCCGTCGATGACCATGACTTGTCCGGTCATATACGACGCGGCATCCGACAGAAGGAATACCGCCGCACCCGCTATCTCGTCGGGCTGGGCGTGACGTTGCAGGGCGGTGCGGGCGACAAATATGTCGCGCAATGTGTCGTCCTCGATCAACATTTGAGCGAACTTCGTTTCTACCAGGCCGGGGGCGATGGCGTTGATTCTTATCTGACCGGGTCCCAATTCCAGCGAGAGGGTTTGTGTCATCGAGATTACGGCTGCCTTCGTCATCCCGTAGACGCCCTGGAAGGGAGCGGCTCTCATTCCCATGACGCTGGCGATATTTACGATCGATCCGCCCTTGGCGCGTGTCGCAAAGGCGCGCACCATGTTGAAATACCCCTTGACGTTTACCTCGAAGGTCTTGTCCCAGGGTCCCTCTTCGGTTCCCAGCATCGGTCCGAAGTACACGTTGGTGGCGGCATTGTTTACCAATCCGTGGACGGTGCCGAACTCTTCCACTGCTCTGTCGAACAGGGCGTCGACAGCTTCCGGATTCCCGGTGTGGGTCGCAATGGGAAGTGCGGTTCCGCCCTTTGCTCGAATCTGCTCGGCAACTTCGTCGAGCCCCTCCTGCTTGCGTGAGGCCAGTACGACGGAAGCTCCTGCCTCAGCTACTGCCGACGCAATGGCCGCTCCGATGCCGCGACTGGATCCGGTGACGACGACAACCTTGTCCTGAAGTGTGATTTCGGAGGTCATCGGGTGAGCCTATCCGACGCGGCAGCGACGAGTGCTCGGAACAAAGAAAGGGAGGGAGTGTCGTTTGCCCCGAGGTATTCGGGATGCCATTGCACCCCCCACATCGGCCACGATGAGTCGGTTGGCTCTATCGACTCGATGACTCCGTCTGGGGCTTTCCCGGTTACCCGAAACTGCACCGCTACCTGGCGTAGTGCCTGGTGGTGGATGGTATTGACCTCGACGGCGTCCTTGCCGAGCGCCGCAGCAGTCGTCGAGTCGGCATCCACCGCCACTCGATGTTGTGGCTCGGTGGATGCATGGCCGTCGCGCCAGTGCTTGAGAGCATCCGGGAAGTGAGCGTCGATGTCTTCGAACAATGTGCCACCGAATGCGACGTTGGCGATATGCATACCCCGGCAGATGGCGAGCGTCGGTATCCGGTGATCGGCCGCCTCCCGCGCCATCGCCAACTCGAATTCGTCACGAAGCGGGTCCACCTCGTAGATGGTCTCGTGGGCGTTGCCGCCGTACCGAGCCGGGTCGATGTCGCCGCCGCCGGACAGCACCAGCCCGTCGAGGCGGTCGAGGAGGGTATTCACCTCGTCCGGCGCTCCTGGAGTGACCACCACCGGGAGGCCGCCGGCCTCTCGGATCATCGCGCTGTAGGTGGTGTACAGGACGTGGGCTCTGGATTCGCCGGCAGGCGAGGTCACCATTCGCCGCGCGCTACTCACTCCAATGATCGGTCGCATGGGGAGGCAGGCTACTCAGCGACGCAGTGTCCCGTGACCGGGTGATGGGTCGGCTGGAGGCCGCTTGTGGCCGGATGCAGGGAGCGCTGTCGGCGGAACCTCTCTCGATTCAGGTTTGCTCGGATCGGCTCCAGCGACCAACCTATGGCCTCCGCAAGCCAGAGGTCCGATGGGCTCCCTCGTCAAGAAGCGGCGCAAGAAGATGTCGAAGCACAAATATCGCAAGCGTCTTCGCGCCAATCGTCACAAGCGTAAGAATTAGGTAGAGGCGGTGGCACAGCCACTTCCCTCGCAGCGCCACCGGTTCGAAATCCCGGATGGCGTCGCCTATTTCAACTGCGCATACTTCTCGCCCAAGCCGGACTCGGTGCTCGAGGCTGGTCGACGGGCCGTCGAATCCCAATCCAATCCCTGGGATGTGCTGCCGCGTCACTTCTATGAGCCGAACGAGCAACTGCGGATCGAATTCGCCCGTCTCATCGGCGGTGATGCCGACGGGGTCGCTTTCGTACCGTCGGTTTCCTATGGGGTTGGCGTTGCCGCCACCAATCTCAAGGTAGGTCCCGGCCGGTCGGTGGTGCTGGTCGAAGAGCAGTTTTCTTCCGACGTCTATCCGTGGCGAACCAGCGTCGCCGATCAAGGTGGATCGATAATCACCGTGGCAGCGCCGGTTGGCGGTGATCTAACCGATGCGGTGCTCGAGGCGATCGACACGCAGACCGCAGTTGTCGCGGTTCCCCAGTGCCATTGGGCTGATGGGCGTGCCTTTGACCTGGTTGCGATCGGTGCCGCGGCAAGGGCTGTGGGGGCGGCGCTCGTGGTCGATGCGTCGCAGTCGTTGGGCGCAGTTCCATTCGATGTGGCCACGGTGAAGCCGGATTACCTAGTCACCGTTGGCTATAAGTGGCTCTTCGGTCCCTATAGCTATGGATATCTCTGGGTGGCGCCGCAGCATCGCAACGGTATTCCGCTGGAAGCCACCTGGATCGGCCGGAAGGGTTCCGAGGACTTCAGTCGGTTGGTCGACTACACCGACGAGTATCAGCCGGGGGCGCGACGGTTCGACGTCGGTGAGTTCAGCAACTTCACGCTGGTCCCGATGGCAATGGCTGCGCTCGGCTTCATCCACGAGCTGGAACCTGCTCGGATCTCGGCGACCATCGCTCCACTCACGAACCGAATCGAGCAAGGGTGCATTGAGTTGGGATTGGAGCCGGTTCCGTCATCGGATCGTCGTCCCCACCTGATCGGGGTCCGTTTCCCAGGAGGACTACCCGACGGATTGCGCGATCGGCTCGCCACCGACTCGATCTTCGTCAGCGTCCGGGGGAGTGCCGTGCGAGTTGCTCCCAACGTGTACAACACGATGGAGGACGTAGATCGGCTGCTAGCCGCGTTCTCGGATGTACTCGGAGGGCCCGGCGGTGTCGGCGTCTGATCCGGTCCCGGTACTTGTCCTGAGCGGACCTATCGGAGTGGGCAAGACCACTCTGCTGGGTGAGGTGGCCGACCTGTTGCGGGAGGTGGACGAGGCCTTCGTGGCTGTCGATCTGGATGGCCTGACCCAGGTGTTTCCGCGACCTGCTGGTGACCCGCAGGCCATGGGCTTGGGTGCGCAGAACCTGGCGGCCGTCTGGGCCAATGCCGAGAGTGTGGGGGCGCGCCGCATGGTGCTGGCCAGCGTCATCGAGACCGATTACGACCTGGGGCTTGTGCTGGAGGCGGTCCCCGGAGCGAACCCCTTCGTTGTTCGACTGAACGCAGACGAGGCGACATTGTTCGATCGGGTCCGCCGCCGCGAAATCGGAACGGCCCGTGGGTGGCACCTCGAACGATCCTTCGAGTTAGCCGAGTCATTGCGCCGCGCCGGGCTAGAGGATGCGGTAGTCGAATCGGACGATCGCCCTGTTCGTGAAATCGGCCGTGAGATCCTCAGTGTCGCCGGGTGGCCTACGCCGGATTGATCAGCCGACCGAGGAGTTGTCAGTACTCAGTTGGTTGGATCACTCTCCCCTCTGGGGGGAGTCAATCGGCCGTAGGCCGATTGGTGGGGGGTCTTCTGCCTACTGGTTGGCGGATTGTATTGAGTCAGACAACCCCCCACCAGCTCGCTTCGCTTGCTGACTCCCCCCAAAGGGGAGAGTGTTTCAGAAGAGAACCGTCGGTCCTATCGCGCAACCCGACAAGAGGGAAAGCGGCCCCCTCATCAAAGGCCTGCGGCCTTTGACTCCCCCCTTGGGGGGAGTGGTCTTTTATTGCTGGCTACTGACCGCGGTCTTTTAGGAAGTCCTCGATCTCGCTGATGAGTTCACCGCCGTTGGAAGGGTCGATCGACGAGATGTCTGGCGACTCTTCTTCGAGCCTGCGGACGTATCCGACGAAGTCCTCGTTTTCGGCCATCGCCTCATCCACTTTGG